>JAPOYX010000060.1 GCA_026706345.1 Gemmatimonadota bacterium
GACCCGCCGCTCCGTATACCACGACTGCCGGTGCGGCATCCCGTACCGGTAGTCGTCCGTAACCGGGAGGCCCTCCGCCCGCAGGCTCGCGCAAAACGTCTCCTTGTCGCACGCCGAACGCTCAGGGTAAAACGCCACCGGAATAAACCAGTAGCTCGATTCCACCTCCCGTGCCGGCTGACTCAACGCGATCATCTCCAGGTCCGCCGTTCCTTCGATCAGCTGGCCGACGATCGCCCCTCTTCGTTCGATCATCTCCGGCAATTTGCGCAGCTGAATCAGGCCGAACACGGCTGCCAGATCAGTCTGGTTAAAATTCAGCGTCGCCTGCATGTTCGTCGCGCCTTCCGGTAAAAAATGCGGCTTGCCCCGGTCGGCCATCCTTCTCGCCGACTGGTAAAGCGCCTCATCCCGGGTGAAGACCATGCCGCCCTGCCCCCCCGAGCTGTGGTTCTTCCCCGAATTCGTCGAAAAGGCCGATAGGTCGCCAAAACTCCCCGCCAGCTGACCCTTGAACCGCGCACCGTGAGCCTGCGCACAGTCTTCGATCACCGGTATCCCATGCCGCCCCGCCAGCTCCATGATCCCGCCCATGTCGGCCGGTTCGCCCGCGATATGCGGCACAATAATCGCACTTGTGCGCGGCGAAATCAGCGCCTCGACCTGCTCCGGACCCGTGTTGAAGCTGCCCGGCGCAGAGTCGGCAATCATCGGGATCATGCTCTGCAATGGAATCGGCATTATCCCGCCCGGGTCCGTAAAGGGGCCGATGATGACCTCGCTGAACGCCTCCAACTCCAGCGCCAGCAGCGCCACGTAGATCGCCGCCGACCCCGAGCTTACCGCGTCCGCGTACCCGCCCCCCAGGTACTCCGCAAACGCCGCACAATACGCCTCCTCCTCCTCACCTTGGTAGGCGCCGAGCGTACCCGTGGCAAGTACCTTGTCCATGTACGCGCCGATCGCGTCCCTTTCTTCGCTATCAATATGCCCGCGCGGCGGCAACGGCGCTTCCCGCACCGGGGATCCACCATGTATGGCCAGCCTATCCGTACCGTTTCCCATTTCTCAATCCTCCAGAGTGTATTCGAAGCGGCTGCAGACCGCCAGGTCGCCCAGCCAGGCGGGGACCTCCACATCCGGCCCCGAGCGCACAATCCATAGCTCCTTCTCGTCCGAACCTTCCACCGTGCACGCCGCCCAGCCCGCCCCAGTCAGGTCGCTGCCATGCCACGTGACCGACACGATGCGCGGCCTTTCCGCGTAGGGATGAAACACGCTGACAAAGGCAGTGCGCGCCGCAGTTCGTTGCCGGATCATCAGGTCCTGCACGTCCTCTGCCGGATTCCCGGGCGCCGGCCCCGCATAGAGAACTGTCCCGTCCCTTTCTCCCATGAAAACCTTCATGCCCGTTTCCCCAAACTGCCAGTCCAAAGCGATATTGTCTAACACCGGTCGCGTGCTGAGGTCATCGATGTACTCGTACCCGTCCCCCTCAAGCTCGGCAGGCACAATTGGCACGCCATCTCCAAGCGGCGCAAGCACCCCGCGATTGCGGAAGATCCAGTCGATGCGGCGCTCCCGTTCGGCATCTACCAGGAAAATATCCACAAAATAGTCGCCCCGCGCCAGGACCGCCCTGCGCATAGCCACCCCATCGTAGACTCCCGGCGCCTCTTCATCGACACCGTATGTCGGCGTGTCGATGCCGGTGACAACGTCTTCTCCCCACCTGATCGCAGCGTCAGCGACCTGAAACGGCCCGTCAGCACGAAAGGCAATGCTCCGCCCCGCGCCCGCCGGCTGCGACTTCCCGTCCAGCACAACCGTGTTATGACTGATCGTCTGGCGGTACCAGCCCTGAAACAAATCAATCCCGTACCCGGGCGTCCCCAAATCCGGCGCCTGCCGTTCCCCCCGTGCATAAACAGTCAGCCCCAGCTTGTCCGGGTGCCCGTGACCGCCCCCGTGAACCCCGTACTTGAGCAATACATACTGCTCGTTCGCTTCCGACCGCAACGCCTCCCCTTCCGGCTGCGTACGCAGAACTGCATAGCCGGAAGCGGGCATCTGAACGCTTGGCAGCGCCAGTCCCTCGTCCGATCCCGATTCCAGCTCGGTAGCCCCGTACAGAAGCGCGTCCAGGCTTTCCCGCGGCCCGTGTCGATACGCCCGCGCCAGCACCTGGCCGAAAAGCGGCTCGTCGAACCAGGCGTTTCCAATCTCATAGAACGCCGGCGCTTTGGGTACCCCGTGGCAGCAGTCA
>JAPOYX010000061.1:0-1495 GCA_026706345.1 Gemmatimonadota bacterium
GCGCCTGGGACTGGATCGAATCGACATACTCTTCATGCACGACATTGGTGCTGTAACGCACGGTACGGACAATGAGAAGTTATTCCCCGTCGCCATGGATGGCGGGTATCGGGCAATGCAGCAACTGCGCAGCGAAGGCCGGGTATCCGCCATCGGCCTGGGCGTGAACGAGTTTCAGGTCTGCGAAGCGGCGCTCGAACACGGAGACTGGGACTGCTTCCTTCTGGCGGGCCGTTACACGCTTCTTGAGCAGGAGTCCCTCGATACTTTCCTTCCGAAATGCACTCAGCGGAATTGCTCCGTCATAGTCGGCGGCGCGTACAACTCGGGAATACTGGCCACTGGCGCAAGGAGCAACGCACCACCCCGTTACAACTACGCCCCAGCGCCCGAATGGGTCATCGAAAAAGTCGCGCGGATCGAAGATACCTGTGACCGGTTCTCGGTGCCGTTGCCCGCGGCGGCTTTGCAGTTCCCGCTGGCGCATCCGGCTGTCGCTTCGGTCATCCCGGGTATCGGCAAGGCAAGTCACCTCGATCAGACGCTGAACTGGTTCGGTTTCGAGATACCGGCTCAGTTCTGGTCCGCGCTGATCGATCGGAGCCTGCTCAGGGACGATGCTCCGGTTCCCGGAATCTGCTAGAGCTATTTGAAGAAAAAGGTCATTGGCAGTGCGTTTCCGGGCGACCGGACGACCTGCGAGTTCACGACCCGGCGAGGGACATTTCCGAGATCGTGCTTGCGAACATGTACGCCATGGTAGGTGAAACCGCCTGAAACCAGACCGATGCTGAAAACATTGTCAACATGACGACGGATCAGCTCCCGGGCCATAGCTGTTCTACGCTCTGTCTCTTCCAGCCTCGCGGCTCGCCACAATTGCATCACTTCGACGATCTCGTCCGGCGGCCTGTCTCCCGCGGTGCCATTGGACTGGAACCAGCGGGCGAACTCGACACCGGATGCACCACCGACCCCCAGCGGCGTGTACGGAAACAGGTACTCCGGGTTCATGAACGGGTCCGCCGCGCCAGACAGTTGCAGGCTGAACTGAAGCTCGCCGGCCATGCTCTGCTGAATCGCCAGCGCGGGATCAACGATGTCCGTGTCCAGGTCGATGCCGATCCGCCGCCAGTGCTCGCGGACCATCTCCGCGACCGCCGGGAAATCGAAGTGCGCGACAAAAGCTTGGCAGGTGAGCCTGAGGCGATCCGGACGATCCCGGCGCAGGCGGAAACCCTCCTCGTCCCGCACCGAGAGTCCCACTTCGTCCAGCAGTTCGTTGGCCGCGTCGATGTCGTGGACCGCCCAGCGCTGCGCCCACTCGGTTCCCGGGTAGTACTTGCTGTTGGGCGTAGGCACCGACGCCGTCGGCAGACCGAGTCCGAGCATGAAAGTCTCATTGACCTCATTCCGGTCGATACCCAGCGACAGCGCCCGCCGAAACCGTACGTCACCCAACAGATCGCCGATCTCGGGATCGAGACGGTAACTC
>JAPOYX010000061.1:1505-4638 GCA_026706345.1 Gemmatimonadota bacterium
GTCCCGCGATGGATTGAGATGCACATCGCAGCCCGAACGACGCCGGTTCGCCAGAAGGAAGGGCACGTTCGAGACCAGCAGGTGCCGGCTCTGAAAGTCCAGTTGTCCGGCGGCCGCCTTGAAATTGACCGCCTCCGGACCGGAGCACAGCACATGGGAAATACGGTCGATGTAGGGAAGCTGGTTGCCCTCGGTGTCGACCCAGATGCTGTAGGGATTCCTCTGCATGCTGAACCCGCGGGAGTTGATCGGCACAGTCACCTGCCAGGGCGAAACCACCGGAAGTTCCGGATTGAACGTCCAGTCGAAGCGCTTCTTGAGGTAGACGGTCCAGTTCAGCAGTCCCGCCTCCCGCGCTTCCCGGTTGATCGCATCCTCGGAGCGATACCTGGGGTGGAATCGGGACAGGTAGTGCTTCGGGGCGAATCCGCCCATTGCATTCCTGCCGTAGAAACTCGGGCCACCGATGTCGGTGAAGCTTGCAAGCAATTCGACCAGCAGCGGAAACGGCCGGGGGGCGATGAACTGCACGGTTTCCCCATCGACCCTGCGCACCCGCACGTCTTCGCCGCCGACCCGCAGCGATTCGCTCGGCGCGGGGACGACCCGGCGGTCCAGGTAGAGATCCTCATACCAGAACAGTACGTCGTCGGCGGTAAACCGCGCACCGTCCGACCAGCGCATGCCGCTCCGCAGGTACAGGGTCACTGCGCGTCCGTCGCGGCTGAGTTCGTAGGCGCGGGCGATATTCGGCCGCGGCGTCGTCCATAGATGATCCCAGTAGAGGAAGCTGTCGGGCCCTGAAGCGAATCGGACGACCCCGGCGATGTCGTTCGGTCCGTTGATGGCGCGGCGCAGCGTCCCGCCGTAGCGCCCGATCTCGTGCAGCGGCTCGATGACCAGAGGATCGCGCCCGATCCGCTCCCGAACCGGAGGCAGGCGCCCGACCGCCACCTCCGCCGCCAGCATCGGCGCTTCGCGGAATTCCGCCGGAATCCGGGATGGATTCAGGATGGCGCGGGGACCCTCGGGACCGATATCGCGGACATCGGGCGGCAGCGCGCCCGACGGCTGCGAAATCGGCCCGCCGCTGCCCCGATAGCAGGCACTCACGAGCGAAGCCGTGGCGCTGATGAGTATGCTGCGCCGATCCAGTTCCATGCCCGGTCAATGGTACTTCAGGTGGTACGGGAGGTCGCCGTCAAGCATGAGGCTCGGGACAAAGCCGAGAGCAGCCTGCCTACCATACGACAAGGACCATGCGCGGGCCCTCGGGTCCTGGCATGGCCCCTGCCGGCGCCGCTGTCGGCGGCCCGCGCGCCATGCGGCCGACCGCTACTACAAGTTGCCCCTCAGCGTAACGCCGACCGAACGCCCGCGCGGATCGGTGTAGCGCGTATCGATGTTGGCGCTCAACGCCGAACCCTGGCGGGCGTTGTTGGTGAATGGCGGGTCCGTATCCAGAACGTTGAGCACATGCAGGGTCATCGCCAGCCGGTCGTTGAATCGCCAGGTGCCGGCGAGGTCGACGAGGCCGTAGGCATCCACTTCGTTGTGGTACTCCGCAGCGATCCCGCACGCGCTGTTGCAGTCGCCGTAACTGCTCTTGTGGCGATGCTGTGCGCGAACATTCCAGTTGTCTCTGCTCAGCGTCGCCGCCAGGTAGTGCTGGTACTCGAATACCGGCCCCTGTGTACCCAGGAAGGTCCCAAGCCGCGAATGGAACCCATCTCCCGGATAGCGCTGCTGCTCGTATTCATTGACGATCGTGGCGTTATATGTCACTCCCAGGCTATACCCACCGGAAAACTCCTGGTCCCAACGCCCCTTGATATCGAAACCGGAGGTATTGACAGTACCGAGGTTCTGCAGGAATTGCTCGATTGCACCGATTCGGTTTGGGCCATTCGGGTCGTCCTCACAGGTAATGGTGCCTTCCAGGTCCTCGGGAGGCAGGTCGTTACAGCGAATGATGAAATGGCCAAACTGATCGAGATCCTGGAAAATCGCAATTACATCGATCGGCCCGATGATGTCTTCAATGTTGTAGTCCCAGTAGTCGACCCGGAGGTTGACACGTCCGTCGCCCACTTCAAAGTTGAAATCGGTACCCACAGCGAAGACCGTCGAGATCTCCGGATCGAGGTTCCTGTTTCCACCGAGCAACGTCGAGTACTGGCCGCGACAGACGTGGAAAAAATCGTCCTCGCCGGGGAATACGGGGGTCCAGGGATTTGTGGACCGATTACAGCGATCCGGATCCGCCTGCACGGGGTTGGCGGTGGTGAATGCGTATCGGTTTGGAGCGAACACATCGAACAGAGTGGGTGCGCGAAATCCCGTATTGGCCGACGCGTGAAGGTTGAAGTTTGGCGTAAGGTTCCAGTCCAGCAAAATCTTCGGGTTCGTCGTGGCGCCAGCGTCGCTGTAGTCGTCGTATCGCAGCGACGCATTGATCTCGAACTGGTCGCTCAATGGAATCAACACCTCGCCCGAGACCGACAACACGTCGCGTTCACCCATCTGGTCGGGCTGCACTCTCAGCCCGGCCATTCTCCGCACAGGAAGGTCCTGTAGAAAGATCGATTCCTCCTGGAACTCCAGAGCGAAAGCATATGACAGCGGCCCTGCGGCCATTTCCAGCGCGTCACCGCTGATGGTGAGTCCTGCGCTGGTGAGATCTGACTCCCCATGGCGATTCTCAACGACGCCGAGGTCGTTCGCGAGAATGAACGACTGGGCATCAGACGGTTGATCTTCGAACCAGGCGAACGGATTGATCCACGGAGCGCCATTGGTTCCCGGCACTCCGTTGTTGATTTCCGGATTGTAGAGCTGATTTGAAATGCCTATTTCCGCCGCGGAGTTCAGCGCCCACAATTCATAATCGATACTGCCCACCGTACCCTCGAGGGACGCCATCAACCGATTGGCCCAGTCGTCGATCTGGTTGGTGCGATCCTTCCGATATCCGACTTGTGCATTCTGCGTGCGCACCGGAGCGGTGAGATCCTGGCCTGGGATCGCCGGAATCAGCCCGCCTCCCGGATAAAACGGGCTTGTCGTTGGAATCGTTTCACTGCGACGGCCAGGTCCAAAGGTATTGAACATCTGTGACCAAGCGTGGAAATAC
>JAPOYX010000061.1:4648-6589 GCA_026706345.1 Gemmatimonadota bacterium
TACTGCGCCGAGAACACATGGTCATCTGAGAATTCTGCAGTCAGCTTCGCTGTGACCGACTGCTGCTCCTCTCCGCTCATTACGATGAAATTTCGCCCCAGCAAACTCAGGTAACAAGCACCGGCGCCGTTGGAGAGCTGTAGCGGTGGGTCACACTGCGGCCAGGGATTCACCCCGTGGCCGCCGATACCGGCGGAATCCTGCCTGACGTTTCCGGGTTGAGCTTCCAAACGCCCGGGGATCACGCGCTGGCCCTTGTCGGCACGAGGTTGCTCGTGCAGGAAGTCCCGGTCGGGGCCGCGAATTTCCTCACGGTCGCGCCACGTGGCGCCAATGAATACATTGAAACCGTCCTGCGGCAGGTTGCCGTAGCCGGCGGCTAGCGAGCCCTTGATCTGTGCGCCTCCCGGTTCCACGGGATTCGAGCTGTGCACATAGTACTCGACGCCCTCCAGTGCATCGAACGTCCGGAAATTAATCACCCCTGCGATGGCGTCCGATCCGTAGATGGAGGATGCGCCGTCAGAAAGAACATCCACGGCGTCCAGCAGCGACGTAGGTACGATGTTCAGGTTGACTGCCCGGCCGCTGAAGGGCTCGCGAACGATGCGCCGACCGTCCAGCAAGACCAGTGTGCTTTGTCCACCCAGCGATCGCAGGTTCGCGAAGTTTGTGTAGGACGGGTTGAAGGCGGATGCCACGTTGGACGTCAGCAACGGCGCCTGTCCCGTGGTGATCGCGTCGAGAATTTCCACGGCGCTGGTGGCGCCCCGCAATTCGATTTCCTCCGAATCGATGCTTGTGACGAGTTGCGAACTCTCTTCACGCTTGATCAACGAGCCCGTCACAGTGATCTCTTCGATCGTCCCGGTCTCGTCTTGTGCCTGTACCGGCGGCAGGGCAAAGACCAGACCCGGAAGGCCCAACAAGAGATTGCCAATTCGCTTGAATGCTTGTAAGGGCGGAAATCTAAGCTCGTACATCGGAACGTCCCCTTGATTTGTCTGACCTGCCGGATCGCCGCGCAACGCGGGCAGCAGATTCTTCTCTTGCGCGACGGTCCTGTTACTTCATGATTATATTGCTAGGTGACTTTGGAGGTTGTTGCCTTTTTGGTACCACATTATGTCGCTGGGGCAACTCATGACCGGAATCTGATGCATATGTTGCCGAATGCGAAGCATGCAGCGTCTGTTCCGCCTCGCGCAGGATCCAGGCACACAATTCAGTCACGATGGGCGCCGTCGGCCGGTTTTCCGGAATGGCAATATAGTAGCCCTTGCTGGATTCGACCGCGCTGGTGCTGGCCAGGACGAGCTTGCCGCGCCTTAACTCCTCCTCCACGAACAGATCCGGCAGCAACGCCGCGCCGAGTCCCGCCACGGCTGCTTCCGTCAACATCGAAAACTGGTCCAGCAACCAACCGCTGTAGGCGTTCCTGGTGGAAATGGACAATTGCGTGCACCAGTCGACCCAGGCCGTGCGTCGTAGCGACAGATGCAGCAGGGGGGCGGCGGCCAGGTCGGCGTCGGAACGGATGTTGTGCCTGCGAAGGAAGTCGGGGCTGCAGATGGCGACCATGCGTTCGTCAAACATATGGTACATCCGCGTACCGGCCCAGTCCGGCGTACCGAAGTGAATGGCGATGTCGAACGGTTCGGCATCGAAACTGAAAGGATCGAACTTGGAGGTCAGGCGGATTGAAGCCTGTGGGTGTTCAGCGTAGAACTTCGGCAAACGCGGAATCAACCAGCGCGAGCAGAAGGTAGGCAGTGTCGCCATCTCGATAAGTTCCACCCCTTTGGCCCGCGCGCTGACCCGGGTCGAGGCCGCTTCAAGGTTGGCGAGTACGGGCTGGATTTCCTCCAGGTAGGCGCGGCCTGCCTGGGTCAGAACGATTCGTTGGCGTATCAAGTCGAAAAGTCTTGCACCAAGCTGATC
>JAPOYX010000062.1 GCA_026706345.1 Gemmatimonadota bacterium
TCGCCGGGACCGATTCCCACCGAGGTGTTCATGGAATACCTGAACCTGAAGGAGGAAGAGATTCCCGAACTCGGCGAACGGTTCCAGATTCCGCTGGGCCGGGTGGGAACGCCGGAAGACATCGCGCCGGCGGTGGTCTACCTCGCTTCGGACGCATCGAGTTGGATGACCGGGCACACCATCCTGATCAAGGGCGGGCCCTGATTCGGAAGCCCGCATCGACTCTAAGCCGACACCACCTGTCTTCGCCCTGGGAACGGGCTGAAGACAGGCGTCGCGAATACGACAGGGCGGGAGCACGTCCAACCGCTCGTGCTCCCGAACAGGCCGGGCTCCGGGCGCAGGCCGCGCCCGGTATCACCGCGTTACATCGTGTAACGGTACTGCAGGCTCAGCGTCCGGCCGAGCGGCGTGGTCGCTGCCTGGTCGAGGCTGTTGGGGCCCGTGTTGTTGCAGATGCCGGGACCGTTCATGAAGTTGGGGCAGCGGCCCGGAATCGCGCCGCCGCTGATGACGTAGATCTCATCGGTGATGTTGCGCCCGATCAGGTTGAACTGGTGCCGGCCGTCTTCCGAGTACAGGCTGATGGCGGCATCGATCAGCCAGAAGCTGTCCTGCATGAACGGGTCGAGGGTCGCCGACCAGGCGTAGTCGCCCGTGTAGCGGAAGTCGGCCGACAGGTCGAGACGCCAGCCGGCGCCCACCGGCATGTCGTAAGACCCGCCGATGAAGCCCGTGAAATCCGCGCTGCCGGAACCGTCCTCACCCTTGAGGTTTTCACCCGTCGCATTGATGAAGTCTTCCGAGTAGGTGGTATCCGTCCAGGCCCAGGCACTGCGGATGGACAGTCCTTCGACGTCGGTGTTCCAGAGCATGTCGAATTCGACGCCCTGGGTTTCCAGCGCCGAGGCGTTGAAGGTGCTGAACTGGATGATCGTCGAGTCGAATAGCTGCACCTGCAGGTCGGAGTACTCGTAGGTGAACGCCGTTGCATTGAATCGCATGGCGCCGTCCAGGAAGCGCCCCTTCAGGCCGGCCTCGAAGCCCTCCGCTTCTTCCGATTCATAGATCAGGAAATGGGGGAAGGCCGGGTTGGTGGGCTGCAGCGCCGCCGTGGGCAGGGCGCTGTTGTCGATGCCGCCGGACTTGAAGCCCTGCTTGTAGGCCAGATAGACGCTGACATCGTCGTTCACGTAGTAATTGACGGCGACTTCGGGAGACAGGTTGTCGTCCTTGAACTCCAGGCCCTCGTCGATGAGCGGAGGGGCGCCGAAGCCGAACAGCAGGGCCGCGGCATGGAGGTAGGGAATCTCGATTCTGCCGTCCTTGTCCTCCTCGGTGTAGCGGAGGCCGGCGGTGATTTCCGTGCGCTCGTTGAGGTCCCAGTACACGGCAAGGAATGCCGAGATGACTTCCGTATCCAGGAAGTGGTGCTTGTTATAGTCGTACTGGTTTCCCGTGGCCGGGTCCGGACCGATGATGGTCGCGGTGGGGTCGCCGCCGACCAGGGCGTACGCGGGACCGAAGATGTTCGGCAGTATCGGTGCGTTGAACGCGTACTGGTAGGCATCGAATTCCTGCTCGATGTCCTGGTAGAAGAAACCGGCCTGGAAGTTGATCGGACCGTCGAGGTGGCTCGCCAGGCGCAGTTCTTCGGTGATGCTCTTGTAGATGTTGTTGTGCAGGCCGCCGAATACCCCTGCGCCGTAGCTGTAGTCGTCCAGTTCCCAGTGCTTGAGGTCGACCCAGCCCGTGATGGACGTGACGGTAAACAGTTCCGAGACATCCCAGTCCATGCGCAACGAGAGGAAGTGAGTGTCCTGGCGGAGCCCGGGTTCTCCGTCATCGAATCCCTCCGGCAGCCCGGCGCGCAGGCCGGGGTTGAGATGCAGCTTGGAGGTATTGCCGTTGATCTTGCAGTCGTCCACGCCGAAATACAGGCCGAATGTGGCATTGGCGGAGGGTATGCTGGTGGGCTGATGGCGCCCCTCGGGGCAGACTTCTTCCGCCCACGCGGTGCCTGCACCGTCGTTGTTGTATTCGGAGTAACTGTACTTCACCTTGGCCTGGAAGTTGTCGGCCGGGTTCCAGGCCAGTGTGAGGCGGGTGTTGATCGAGTCGTCCCCGTACCAGCGGTCGGCGCCGTTGACGGGTACGTTGACGGTATCGTGGTCTGCGGAATAGTTGTAGAAGAGTTCGTCGTTCTGGGTAAAGCCGACCGCGAGCCTGGCGCCGAGCGTATCGCTCAACGGGCCGGAGACGATGAACTCGCCGAAATACCCCTGGTATTCGACCTCGTAGCCGCCGCTGACCTCCATCTCGAACTCTTCGCCCGGGTCGTTGGTGGTGATGGAGATCACGCCCGCCGTGGCGGATTTTCCGAAGTAAAGCGACTGCGGGCCTTTCAGGACCTCCAGTTGCCCCATGTCCATGTAGGCGTTGTGGATGAAGCGGCCCCGGTTCACCACCACGCCATCGAGGTTGATGGCCACCGAGTGGTCGAAGGCTGCCGAGATCGAACTCGAGCCGATCCCCCGCAGGCGCAGGTTCGAGCCATTGCCCGAGCCGCCGTGGGAGACCACCATGTTGGGCACCATCTTGGCGGCATCCACGAGGTTCGTGATGTTGTAGCGGTCGA
>JAPOYX010000063.1 GCA_026706345.1 Gemmatimonadota bacterium
CCCACGACCAGGCGCTGGCCGACCATGCCCACCGGACCATACGGCTCTTCGACGGACGCATCGTGAACGGGGAGGCGTAAACGGGGAGGCGTAAGATGAAAACGACGAGAAGAATCGCTTTCAAACGCGAGCGCATGCTGTCTACGGCGGGACATTACCTGCTCGCCGCATGGCGGCATAGCCTCGGGTCCAAGGCCCATACCGCAATCAACGTCATCGGTTTCGCCATCGGCATGGCCTGCTGCTTGGTCATCCTGCTGTACGTCCGTGACGAACTGAGCTACGACCGGCACAACACCCGGGGAGACCGCATCTATCGCATCGCCACGGACCAGACGGCCCGGACGCCCGGTGCGTTGGGCACCCTCATCGAAGAACAACTTCCCCAGGTACAGGAAGTCCTGCGGCTGCGGGGAACGATCGGTCAGTGGCTCTTCGCAACGGAGACCAGGCGTTTCTACGAGCAGCAGGTGTACTGGGCCGACGGCAACCTCTTCGACGTATTCGACGTCCCCCTCGTACGAGGCAACCCCGCCACCGCCCTGACCGCGCCGAACACGATGGTCATCAGCGCATCCATGGCCCGCAAATACTTCGGTGAAGAAAACCCGATCGGGAAGGTGATCACCGGCGACAACATGTTTCCGTTCACCATCACGGCCGTCATGGAGGATCCGGCCCCTTACGCGCACTACCATCCCGATTTCTACATTTCCATGGCCACCGAATCGGCCAGAGGGGACCCGCTGGGGCTGTTAACGAGTTGGACGGGACGCAACTGGTTCTATACGTACCTTCTTCTGCCTGCCGGAACCGTGCCGGGCCCGACGGAAGGCTGGCTTGGGCGGCTGTTCAAAACGGTCTATGTGTACCTTCGGCTTCCGACGGGCGCCCCGTCGGCGGATGAAATAGAAGCACAACTGCAGGCGCGTCTCGAAGAACATCTGCCCGCTGAAATTCGTTCGATAGCCCTCCCGGAGCCGTACAGGCTGCAGCCGCTCTACGATATCCACCTCTACTCCAACCTGGAACACGAGATGGAATCGAACGGCAACGTAACGTTTATCTGGATGCTGATGGCGATCGCGGTCTTCATCCTGCTGATCGCGTGCATGAACTTTACGAATCTGGCCATTGTCCGGACCATCACCCGCGCCCGGGAGATCGCCTTGCGAAAAGCTGTCGGCGCGACACGGGAACAGATCGTCCGCCAGTTCATGGGCGAAACGATCCTCTTCAGCGGTATCGTGTTCTTCATCGCCCTGGGTATACTGTGGGCGATCCTGCCCGTGTTTCGATCCATGACCGGTTACGCGTTGTCCATGCCGTCACTCGAGCCGTGGTCCGTCCTTGGAGGGATCGGCATCATTTTCATCGTCGGCGTACTCGCCGGAGGGTATCCGGCACTGCTACTCTCCCGGATCGCGCCGGCTACGGTCTTTGGCGGCGCCTCGAAAACAGCCGATGCGGTCGCACTGAGGAGGACGCTGGTGGTCGTTCAGTTCTCGATTGCCATAGCGCTCATGATCGGGACCGGCGTCGTGTATCAGCAACTCGGATTCATGCGGGACAGACATCCCGGATTCGAAAAGGAACACGTCGTGGTCTTTCCTGAAATCGAGGGCATGGACTTCAACCTGGTTATCAATCGGATTCCGCAACAAGCCGGGGTAACCAGCGTCACCAGCGCGAACTACATTCCCGGACGCGCGGCCGGCCGGGGAAGGTTGCAGTTCATTCCGGTAGGGCGCGGAGACGACCCCGAAGCGCAACCCGAGCAAATGCAGATGGTGGCCACGACAGGCGGTTACGTCAGCACCCTCGGTCTCAGACTACTGGGCGGCCGGGACGTATCCTTCGAACGAGATCTCAGGATGATACCACAACCTGACGGCAGCGTTCAATCCGTCATCGACGGCTGCCTGCTCAACGAAGAGGCGGCCAGACGCCTGGGATGGTCGTCTCCGGAGGAAGCGATAGACCGTTTCGTCGGGATAGCAGGTATGCAGATTCGGGTGGTCGGTGTCGTGGAGGACTTCCATCTCAAGAGTTTGCGCGACCCGATCGAACCGCTACTGATCACGGTCCCCGGCAGCGGAATCGTCGCCATCCGGTTAGAGCCCGGCAATCCGACCGAAACGCTGCGGAACCTGGAAGGGCTCTGGAAGAAATCGACGCCCGATATCCCCTTCACGTACACGTTTCTCGAAGACGACGTGGATCGGCTCTATCGGTCGGATCGACTGCAGGGCCGGGTGGTTACCCTGTTTGCCGCACTGGCCGTATTTACTGCGTGCCTGGGTCTGTTCGGGTTGGCCGTATTCACGACCCGGCAACGCACCCGGGAAGTCGGCATACGAAAGACCCTGGGCGCGCCGGTGGGGCGCCTCATCCTGCTGCTTTCGAAGGAAACCACCGTCCTGGTCGCGATCGCCAATATCATTGCCTGGCCGGTGGCTTACGTCTTCATGCAACGATGGCTTCAGGATTTCGCATATCACACGGACATCTCTCTGCTGCTGTTCCCGGCCGCAGGCCTGCTCGGATTGCTGATTGCCTGGATTACCGTCAGTTCCCAGACGCTTCGGGCCGCCGGAACGGATCCTGTGGAAACCCTGCGGGCGGGATAACAGCTAAAGGGTGGTGGTTGGCCTGGGTTGTTTTGGTTATCTTGACAGATAACCGCCCTGCGATACGGTGGGGTGAAGTAGTTCAAAGCTCGTACGCTCAAAGGAGGATAATGACATGCGCGTTGTCCTGCTCCTTGCGGTCGCTGTGGTCGCCGTGATCGTGCTCCCCCTGTACGGCCAGTCCCCCATCCGCGCCAGCCCGCCGGATTCGACGCTTGGATCAGGCGGTCCGTCATCCCTCGAAACCGGCAGGATCCTCTATCAACAGGGACAGTACGACGCAGCCTTGGCACTCCTTCAACAGGCCGTGCGCGAGGAGGGAAGATATGCTCCCGCCCGTTACTGGCTCGGCATGACGTGGTATGCCCTGGGAAATCGCGGCGAAGCGCTGAAAGCGTTCAGGCGAGTTGTACAATTGGACAAGAGTTGGGCGTCCGGACATGTCGGCCTGGGCATGATATACATGGATATGCCCAACAGGCGACTGGATGCCCGCAGGGCTTTGCGGAACGCGATCAAGGCAGATCCTGACAACGCGGACATACAGTACTACATGGGCATGACCTACATGGACCAGGAGCGAACGGGCCATTTGATCGGCAGCGACAGAGATGGCAGGCAGTACTTCCTGAAAACCGTGGAACTTAATCCTTTCCACCCGGACGCTTTCTTCTAACTCGGCCGCTGCTACGATAGTCCACCCGAACCGGAACACGGAAAAGCGATCTCCGCCTTTATTCAACAGTACCGGGTCAATTCCGATCATAACGAGTCGCTTCTGCGCTTCGCCAACGTAAGTCATCGGTCCGAACGCTACGATCTGGGTACGGAGGAACTCAGGCAGTTTGTACAGGACTTTGGCGTGAATACGCCGGACAGGATCCGGACCATGCTGGCGCAGTTCGAAGTACTCGCCCTCGCCTCGGAGCAGGAGTACGGGCAGTTGCATGCGGCCCTCGAAAACTACGTCGCCCTGTTGGATGCGGATGAACGGGCGATATACCGGGATCTGCGCCATGTCGCCCCACCCGAGGAACTGCTTGCCTGGAATACGGCGACAAGTTCGGAACGCGATTTTCTGTGGCGGGCCTTCTGGAACGAGCGAGACTCGAACCCGGCCACGATAGAGAACGAGCGTCTCGTGGAGCACTACCGGCGCGTGATGTTCGCCCGGATTCACTTTTCCGGGGGACAGCAGCCCTATGACCGCCGTGGCGAGATCTACGTCCGCTACGGGGAGCCTGACGACCGCCGGCGTTTCGTGTTTCGCCACTTTGAAAACCCGGATATCCCCCATATGCTTACCGGGAATCCCGCCGTGGACGCGATTCGTGAAAGGAACCTGTTATCGGGCTACAAGCTGCAGTTACACGACAGTGAAGCGCCGTTCCCGATGTTCGAGGCAACTCCAGAGGTAACTTACATGGACGCTTACTGGATAATGGCGCGAGGCGGGATGGAGACCCAGCCCGGATACGTAGTGGAAAGCTGGGTATACGTGTCGCACGACCTGGAACTGTTCTTCGTAGACACGTTGAAAGATGGGAAATTCGATTATCCGCTTCAAACCGTCAGTAATTTCACCACGGATATGGTCCGACAGGATCGGTTCCACCCCCGTCAACGCGCCGCCGAACTGATCGCCCGCAGTCCCGAGGACTACACCCATGACTTCGGCGGTGAACTCCTCGAGTATGCCTTTGACGCGGTTTCCTTCCGTGGTGAAGACGGAACAACCGAGGTGGATATCTCGTACAGCGTCCCGGTCTGGCAATTTGGAGATGTCACCGACGAAAAAGGCGACCGGACTTGGCTGAACAGCCAGGTCACCCTGCGCGATTCTATACAGACGCCAGCCTTCTCCCGCAAGTTCCGGTTCGGTCCCATAGCCCGCCCCGAACGGCAACGGGCCAATCAGAAACTCTAGGGGGCCGCCTATACGCTGGCCGTGAATCTGGCGGTGCCAGTCGGTCCGTTCACGGCCGCCGTTGAAATGCAGGACGACGCGACAGGACGTATCGGCGTATACAAGAAGCAGGTATCCTTCTCCGACTACCGCGGCAGTGACCTGCTCATCAGCGATCTAAAGCTTTCCACCGGAATCACGCCTGCCTCAGGGCGGGGTCCCTTCGTCCGCGAGGGATTGAATGTCGTACCCAATCCCGGACGCCTTTACGCCCGGGGACAACTGGTGTACGTGTACTACGAGGTGTATAACCTGGAAATGGATGAAGGCGGTCGCACTTCGTACGAGACCCTTTACGAGATCACGCCCATGGGCATGCCCGCGCTCCGGAACCGGCGGGCGAGGAGGCCGGACGACATGCAGACGGTCATGTCGTTCTTCGAAGGCGAAGGAACCGCACGGGAAGAGGCGGAATACACCGCCCTGGACACCACGGATCTCGAGGACGGGGAATATGTGCTCACCGTGACGCTGACGGACCGGCATGCCGACACTACCGTCTCCAAGTCGGTCAACTTCATGGTGATAGAGCCGTAGGCGGAACGCGTCGGGACGGAGGGCCGAAACGCGTCGTCACGACGAAAGGCGTCAAGAAAGCAAAGAAGCGTCAGGTGAAGGCGAAAGTTCCGGCCTGTCCACTAATCGTTGACTACGACGGTCTCCTCTTCACCCTCTGCCAGTTCAAGCGGCGGATCAAACCCTGCATCGCCCGAATCCCCAAGACGCAATCCGGACAACGTCAGGTTGCCATGAAGGACGCTCAGATCGGCCTCTAATCCTTCACCATTGCGCGACACCACGCATACGCCCCACGCAAATCCGGTCGACCAGAAGTACCGGCCCGGCCGGTCGGTCAAGGTCATGGTCTTTGTGACGGCGGAGTAGTGGAAACCGGTCAGGGCGAGGTGGGCGGCCCAGGCGGCCATGGCCCGGGCGTAGTGATGTCCGCACTCGGCCTCGTCGAAGGGATTGCGCCTCCGGCCGTCGTACCGGTCGCGGATGTCCCGGATGCAGGCCAGGCCCTCATCGGCCAGGCCTTCGTAGAGCATGCCGATGGCCGCGGTATACTCGAAACCGGTCATGACTTCGGTGAAGTAGGAGAAGGGGTTGTCGGGGCGGTCCTTTGGGTATGACGCCATGAGCAGCGCCGATTCGTCGCCGAGTACGTAGGACCGCATGACGTTGGTATGGCTTTGGAAGCCCTCCAGCCTGTTGTATTCCAGGATGCTCCGGAGCGACCTGCGGACATGGCCGGAGTCCGCCAGGTATCCCAGGCCGCAGATATGGGACATGTACTGGCCGACGAGCTGATCCACCAGGCAGCCCGAACCGAGCTGGTAGTCCGGGTTCGACAGATCCTTCGGTCCCATGCCGACGGTCAGTCCTTCCGCCACGTCGTCCGCGCTCCGCGGCGGCCGGATCTCGTGTTCATAGTACGCCCCGTTAAACAGGTTCGCGTCGGTCCAGGCGCTTCCTCGCTCGAACAGTTCCCGGCATTCCCCGGCGAAGTCGTCGTCCCCGAGATACCGGGCCATCTCCTCCGCGGCCCGCAAGGCGCCCAGGTACCAGAACTCCATCTGGGGATTGGGACCGAAGTACTCGACATCCATGGTATTGTGCTGGCAGCCTTCCATGACGCCATCGCGGTCGGCGTCCCAACCGCCGGGTATCCAGCAGAAGGCCAGCGACTTCTTCACGTCGGGCCATAGCGCGCGAAGCCGCTCGTCGTCGCCCGACAGATGCCAGTCGCGGTACATCTTCATGACACATCCCATCTGGCCGTCGGCCGCGGCGCGATTGAAGTTTCGGGCCCTTGCCAGCGGCAGCCAGACGCGGAAGCTCATGAGGCCGCTCTCGTCGGTGGCATGGGCGAATTCCACCTCACGCATGGTCTGCGCCAGATCGCCGAAGAGAAAGGCCGTGGACTGCTCGTAGTTCCAGACGTGGGTGCAGGAACCCAGGCAGCATCCCGCCGCGTCGTGGCAGCCCTCCCAGCCGTAGAAGCGGCCGTCGGGCGTGCGGAAGCAGGTCTGGCTGCGCAGCGTGCTCAGGTTGAACAGCGCCGCTTCCTTCACCACCTCCGGCAGGTCCGATCCGCAGAACGCCTCGACAAACCGCAGCGTATCCGTTTCCAGAATCTTCAGGTCGGGTACCACGTTCTCCACCACGTCCCAGGCATCCTCGAACCGCGTCGTATAGTAGTTCCCTATCCGGTCGCCCGTATCGCAACAGACATCTCCGTCGTCACAGCAGTCGCCAGCGCCGTCGCAGCAGTCACCGCTGCTGTCGTCCCTATCCTCGCAACAGCT
This sequence comes from Gemmatimonadota bacterium, assembly GCA_026706345.1. Lineage (NCBI taxonomy): Bacteria > Pseudomonadati > Gemmatimonadota > Gemmatimonadota bacterium. The sequence continues at coordinate 6,906 of JAPOYX010000063.1, forward strand.
CTTATTGTCCTCACAACAGGCGTTGTCTTCGGTGCTCTCCGTATCACCGCCCACCGTCATGTCCTCCTTCGTCGCCGGTGTCCACGTGTACCGGTTGGGGAAATGCCAGGCCAGCACGAAGGTCACGCTTGCCGTTTCCCCGGGCGCCAGGCCGACCCGGGCCGAAAGCGAGGCCATGGGGCGGTCGTTATTGCCGACATCGCGATCCGAGAGGGTGCCATCCGAGCTGAATTCGTCCCAGAAATCGAGCAGCGGAGTACCCCAACGGGCGTCCGGCCAGGCGGCCCGGTAGCTGACTGTCTCCGCCGTGGTCACCAGCGCCATCGTGCCCCACTGAGCAGCCTCCCGGTCCACGCCCCTCGATGACATGTGCAGTCCGCGATACCCGTCGCCCGCGCGGTAACGGTTCCGGTTTTCAATGCATGCCCCGTCCGCGCCGTCCATGCCGATGAAATTGGGGATCGAACCGCATACGGCAGCCGAAACAGCAACATCGGTCCGGTTCGCCAGCACGTACCGGAGGACCGCCACGGGAAGTCCGCTGCGGTCGGCGTCGCAGGGAATGAGGGGATTGAATGCCTCCAGGCGCACGTCGACCGGCACGTCATCGTCGGACAGATGGACCTGGCCGAAGGGGTAGGCCGCGTCGAAGGCGCATCGGGTGAACCGCGGCAATCCGTGGTTGGCGGCGGGACTTCCGCTCGCGCCTTCGTATTCGAAGTATTCAAGGGGCCCTTCGAGCAGCCGGGTCACGGAATCGCCGCCCTCGGGCCGGGCGTACAGCACAAAGGACGGGGGACACCGGACGTCCCGGCCTGGAATGAACCCCTTGGCCGGCCGGTTCATCAGTTCCCAGTCGCGCAGATCGCCCCGTCCGCCGAGGGAGACGGTCCCCGTGCCGATGCCGCCGAGCGGCAGGGCGATTCGCGCGAGATGATCCTGGTCGTAATGGTGCAGCACAGGCCACGTCATGGATATTCGTCCCTTCTGAATTTATCGATGGAATCCGGCGCCTGGTTTTCCGCGCCGACGCAACGCGCTAACTGGTTCTACGGTGGAGAATCGCCGCATTTCCTGCCTTGCGCTGGCTTGCGGCGCCCTGCTGCGAAGCCGCTCGACTACTCGACTACCTGGCTACCCGGCTACCCCGAGCCCAGCTGATGACGCCGCCGGTAATCCCGCATCGCCGCCATCACCCTGGGCGACAGCAGCAGGGCCGAGAGCATGGTGGGGATGGCCATCAGAGCGAACGTGCCGTCTATCAGGCTGATGGCGGCATCCAGCGAGGCGACCGAGGCGGCGATGATGCAGCCTACGTAGAAGTAGTTGTACAGAAACTGCCACCTGGCCCCGATCAGGAAACCGAGGCACTTCGTACCGTAATAGGAATAGGTGAATATCGTGCTGGTACTGAAGAAGAGCACGCAGACGATCAGCATATAGGAACCGAAGCCCGGCATGGCGGATTCGAAGGCGTTGGCCGTCAGCGTCACGCCGTTGTCTGAGGTCGTCTGCCAGACGCCTGTTATCATGATCACGAGGGCCGTGCAGGTACACACGATCATCGTATCGATGACGGGTTCCAACATGGCCACCAGGCCCTCCCGCGTCGGTTCCCGGGTCTTCGTCGCCCCGTGGACGAGGGATTCCGTGCCGATGCCCGCCTCGTTCGAGAAGGCGGCGCGGCGCACGCCGGTCATGATCACCGCGCCCACGGCGCCGCCCGCCGCGGCTTCTCCGGTGAAGGCGTCGGTGATGATCAGCATGAGGTACCGCGGGACATCTTCGATATTGGTCATGATGATCCAGAGGGCGCAGAACATGTACAGGATCACCATGAGGGGAACGACGCGCGAGGCGACGTCGGCGATCCGGGTGATGCCGCCGAATATGACGATGCCGACGAGAAGCACCAGCACGACGCCGGCCGTGAGATCGAACCAGAAATGATCTTCGCCGACCACGCCCATAGGCACGAAGATCACGTCGCGGATGATCTGCACCAACTGGTTGACCTGGAACAGAGGCAGGCATCCGATCACCGCGACTATGGCGAAGAAAACGGCCAGGGGCTTCCAGTTCCGGCCCAGTCCCTCCAGGACGACGTACATGGGCCCGCCCTGCGTCTTTCCCGCGCTGTCCTGGCCGCGGTACATGATCGCGAGGGAACAGGTGAAGAACTTGGTCGCGATGCCGACGAGGGCGCTTACCCACATCCAGAACATGGCGCCCGGCCCGCCGACCGCGATGGCGACGGCCACGCCGGAGATGTTGCCCATGCCGATGGTGGCCGCGAGGGCGCTGACCAGGGCCTGGAAATGCGTGATGTCGCCGGGTTCGTTCGGATCGTCGTATTTTCCGCGGATGATCTCGATCGAATGCTTGAAGTACCTGAGCGGAATGAAACGGGAATACAGGAGAAGAAACAGGCCGCCACCTATCAGCAGGTACAGCAGGTACGACCAGGCGGTATCGGCGAAAAAGACGATACCCCTTTCCACTAGTTCCATGAAGAGACTCCTCTGTGGCGCGTCGCGATGAATTGCGGCTGTGTGTCGAACCTACTTCCTGGTGAAGACAAGGGTGCCTCCCTGGAGTCTGGAGGCATCCGGCACATTCGCGGAGACTAGTACTTCACTGTGGGGCACAAGAAAAACGGTATCGTCCCGTTGTACGGCCTGGCGGCCGGCGCTGTTCAACGCGACCGGCGCGTTGTAACGGACGAGCACCCGCGTCCCCGGCGGAATGCGGTCCCATCGGCGCACCTGCTTGCCGTGTTTGATCGTGCCCCTTGGAAAGATGTAGTAGGTGTCGGAGCGCCTGTAGGCGGGACCGGCGATGTCGAAGGCCGTGGTACCCTGTACGATGACGGGTACGGCGGCCGTGACTGCCTGGACGTCCTCTGTGCGATCGCGGTTGAGATAGACCTTCGTTCCGACCGGGATCCGGTCCCAGTTCCTGATCTGGTTTCCCCGCATGACCGTCCCGTTGGGGAAGTGGTACACCGTCGTGGCCTCGTCATAGTGCCCGCGGGCGATGCGCCACGCCGAGTTGCGCCGGGTAATGACGTTTTCAGACAGCTGGGCGACTTCTACGTCGTACCTCCCGCGGTCCACGAGGCGGACTCTGGCGATGTCGATGTCGGGATCCGGTATCAATCGTCCCGCCTTGACGTCCGGGTCGTAGAGTATGCTGTTGCGCGGATCCTTCGACGTCAGGCCGGCACGCGCCCGGCTGAAGTTGAACACGCCGGGATCTTTCTTGCGTCCGCGGTGGGGCCGTTTTACCCACCTGTTCGGCCTGCCGTAAGCGACGCGGTAATGTTCCAGGACATGCCGATCGGGCATTTTATACACCCGCTGCATCACTTCGATCAACCACTTGAGGGACGCGTACTGGGACGCGGTAAAGGGGTCATTGTGGTATCCCACCAGTTCAATGCCGATGGAATGGCTGCTGATGTCCCTCAGCCCGTTCCACATGCTCAGGCCCGCGTGGTGCGAACGGTACTTCTTGTCCAGAATACGATAAATGGTCCCGTTCCGGGCGATGAGGTAGTTGGAGTGCCCCCTGCGGGAAAGGGTCCTCAAAGCGCTTCTCAACCCGGATTCCGTGCTGTGCAGAACGATGAAACGGGTGGATTTGCGGAGGCGTTTTTTGAAGGACCGGGGCAGGTGATTCTGGTAATCGACGACCCTGGGCTGCGCGTGAAGTACCACCGGTTCGAGAGAAACGGGCCAGAGCAGGCCCAGGCACATGAGCCAGACCGGCACGCGAACCAGCACGAAGGATCTGTTCTTCTCTGGGATCAGGGCCATCGTGAAAGCAAGATAACAAACATATGTTTTGTCTGGTACTGCTTTTTACGTTTTACCGCTAACCATGCACGGACCGCAAGGACCGCGCGTTGCCTCACCACGCAATCAGGAAACCAGTTACCAGTTCGTGAAGGACCCGTCCTCCCGCTGCAGCGTATGACCACGAGCGGGCTGGTACGGATACCGTTTCGCCGCCTCTTCGTCGAACTCCACTCCCAGGCCGGGACGGTCAGGCGGCAGCAGGTAGCCTTCTTTCCATTCGACCTGGACGGGGAAGACCTCCGGGAGCATGCCCGGCAGAATGGGGAGTTCCTGCACGGCGAAGTTCGACGACGCCAGGCTCAGGTGCAGACAGGCCGCCGTGGACACGGGCCCGAGCGGATTGTGCGGCGCCAGGTCGATGTAGTGAGTCTCGCACCAGCCCGCGACTTTCCGCGCCTCGGTCAGTCCGCCCACGAGACAGAGGTCGGCGCGGGCGTAGTTGATCAGGTCTTCCTCGATCAGTTCCCGGAATTCCCATTTGCTGGTGAAGTGCTCGCCGACGCCGAGGGGCACGGCGACGTGCTGCCTGAGCATGCGGTAGGACGACTTGTTTTCGGATCGCAGGGGGTCTTCGATGAAAAAGGGACGGTAGGGTTCAGCGGCGCGGCAGAAGGCGATCGCATCGGGCGGGTCGAGACGGGTATGCACGTCGCAAATCAATTCGACGTCGTCGCCCAGGGCTTCCCGGAGGGCCTGAAACTGCTCGATACCCCGACGCACCGCCCGTGTGGGCTCCAGCACCTGGCCTTCGTGGGGCAGCCCCCAGCGGATGAACTTCCAGCCGTCTTCCACCCTGCCCCGCGCCTGGTCGACCAGTGCCTCGGACGGACCGTCGCCGCCGCAGTGCGTATAGCAAACCGCCTTGTCCCGGCACAGGCCGCCGAGCAACTCGTAGACGGGCACGCCGAGCGCCTTGCCGTGGATATCCCAGAGGGCGATGTCGATGGCGCTGACCGCGGCGGAAAGGGCGTGGGCCCCGGGAAAGAAATTGCCGCGGAACATCACCTGCCAGAGGTGTTCCCTGCGCACCGGGTCCTGGCCGACGAGCCTGTCCCGGAGGGCATGGACGATCTCCTTGACGGCCAGTTCGCACCACGTCAGGCCGCTCTCGCCGATACCGTAAATACCCTCGTCCGTCTCCACTTTGACGACGAGATAGTTTCGGTTTCCGCCCCAGACCGGAAAGACTTTGACGTCGGAAATGCGCATGGGTATCACAGACTCCCGCTCCTTGCAGGGAGGCCGGGAGCCTGCTACTCGTTCCTTACCGGGGACCTGTCTCTTGCACCGTAAACGGGGCCTACTTCCCGGGCTCGAAATCCAGGGATGCGGAGTTCATGCAGTACCGAAGACCCGTGGGCTTCGGTCCGTCGGTGAACACGTGGCCCAGGTGGGCGTCGCATCGCCTGCACAACACCTCGGTGCGGATCATGCCGAAACTGCGATCCGGCTTCTCGTCGATGTTCTCTTCGGCGACCGGCTCGTAGAAACTGGGCCAGCCCGTTCCCGAATCGTACTTGGTCCTGGATGAGAACAATGGCGTGCCACAACCGATGCACTTGTAAACTCCGTCTTCGTAGTGCTTGTTGTACTTGCCCGTAAAGGCCCGTTCCGTGCCCTTCTCCCTGGTGACGTAGTACTGTTCGTCGGTGAGCTGCTCTTTCCATTCCTCTTTGGTCCTGACCACTTTATCCACCGTAACGGCTCCTTTCTTCGTTCCGTCGGAAGCGACCTCGACGATGGTCACTTTCTCCGCCGCGCCGGTCTTGCCCTGGGCCGCCGCCTCGTCCTGTATCGCCATGTCCGTATCGCACGCGGTCAAGAAGGCAAATGCGGCGGCGATCGCTATGACTTTGTACATGACACCACCTCCCGGTCAACGAACTTGCTTCAACAGCCGGTCCGGCCGGGGCTGACCTGAGCAGGCTGGCGCCAGCCGTGCTAGCCGGCGCCCATCTCCTGCATAAGCGCTGCCTCGGTCGTGGAAATCCCGGGGACGGGGAAACCGGCGCAGAGTTCCCTGACCTCGTCATGGATCGACGCCAATTTCTCATCGTTTCCGTGGTTTTCGATCGCCGTGTCGATCCAGCCGGCGATCCTTTTCATCTCGGGTTCCTTCATCCCCCGCGTCGTGGCCGCCGGCGTGCCGATACGGATCCCGCTCGGGCTGAAGGGCGATCTCGTATCAAAGGGCACCGTGTTCTTGTTCGCGGTGAGCCCGGCCTTGTCGAGGGCGGTTTCGGCGTCTTTGCCTATGATGCCCTTATTGGTCAGGTCCACCAGCACGAGATGGTTGTCGGTCCCGCCGGAGACGAGATCGAAACCGTGCTCAATCAGCGCCTCGGCCAGGGTCTTCGCATTGGCCACGATCTGGCGGGCGTAGTCCTTGAACTCGGGTCGCATGGCCTCTTTGAAGGTCAGCGCCTTGGCGGCCGTGATGTGGTCATGGGGGCCGCCCTGCAGGCCCGGAAACACGGCCCGGTCGATGTCCCTGGCGTATTTCTTGTGACACATGATGATCGCGCTGCGCGGACCCCGCAGCGTCTTGTGGGTCGTCGTCGTAACGACGTCGGTGAAGGGCAGCGGACTCGGATGGACGCCCCCTACGATGAGTCCGGAGATATGGGAGATGTCCGCCATGGGTACGGCCCCGACCTCGTCGGCGATGGATTTGAACGCCTCGAAGTCGAACTGCCGTGGATAGGCCGTGGCACCGGATATGATGAACTTCGGCCGGTGTTCGAGGGCCAGATCGCGGACCTCGTCCATATCGATTCGGCCCGTATCCCTCTGAACCCCGTACGATACTACGTTATAGGACTTGCCGGAGTAGTTGACATGCAGCCCGTGGGTCAGGTGGCCTCCCTGGTCGAGCTTCATCCCCATGATCGTGTCGCCGTAATCTAAAAGGCCGAACATGACCGCGGTATTCGCGGGACTGCCGGAATAGCACTGTACGTTGACGTGCTCGGCGCCGAAGAGTTCCTTCGCGCGTCTCCTCGCCAGGTTTTCGATCTTGTCGATGTATTCCTGCCCGCCGTAATACCGTTTGCCCGGGTACCCTTCCGAATACTTGTTGGTCAGCACGGAACCCATGGCTTCCAGGATGGCCGGCGAGACGTAGTTCTCCGATGGGATGAGCTCTATGCCGTCCCGCTGCCGCTCCCGCTCGGCCACCAGCAGTCCGTACAGTTCTTCGTCTCGTTGCCGTACGGCGGAAAAGTCCTGCATGTGCACTCCCTGTCCCGGGCCCGCATGAACCAATTTGATCAACCCGCCCGACCCATGACGCCTGAACCTTTTCGAGGTGGATCCCGAGGCCGGTTTCGCCAACGTCCATAGCCCCTTAAAAACCCGTGACTTACGCGTTTAAATTAAGCAAATCGGCCGGGATTCGCAAGTTAAAAGGGACGTGGTCGACCCCGTGCGGGCTGACTGAAAGGCGCGATTCCGCGGTACATCCGGATGCGGACTTCTGACCGTAATGCCACATTTGTTCCGAGATATTCGCGCTCGTCCGTACTATAACCATTATACCATGACTTTCGGAGATCATTAAACGCAGTCTGTGGTGAAGGTCGACTGGAGCTTATCGAATAACGGGGCAGTTGCTCCACGTTTGAAATCGGGGTCATCGTCCCGACGCAAAGGAGCCGGAATGCCGGGAGAAGATCAGTTGGACATACCAGCAACCCGGTGGGATTTCCTGGTCGAACGCCTGAACAAGATCGACAGTCGCCTCTCTGCCCTCGAAGATGCCCAGAAACACGTCGCAACGAAGATGTGGGTTGTCGGGACCGGGCTGACCACCATCGTCGTGCTTACCGGACTGGTCATCAACCTGCTGAACTTTCTTAAGCCTTGATCGTCCGGAAGGTCGAAAGGCGCGCGACTCGTTATTTCTGCAGCATGCCGGCGGCGCTGACGACGAAGGCCGAGAGGAGCACTACCGTGGAGAACACACCGAGCACGATCATGGCGGGTCGGGTGCGGTAGGCCGGGGGCAGTTTGAAGTTCAGGTATACGGCCGCGAAGCAGACCAGCCCTACGCCCATGTTGGTCGCCAGGAGGGCGACGATCTGCGTGATCAGGTCGAAGGTGATATCGCTCCAGATCGCCGCGGCGGAAGATATGAAGAACCAGATCACGATCCAGGTTTGCAGCCTGCGGTAGGAGTAGTGCTTGAACCGCGGCCAGACGGCTGTGAGGAACTCGTGGGCGAACCGGGTCAGGGCTTCCGGAATGGTGGCCAGCGTGCCCCAGAGCGCCGCGAGAATCGCCACGTAGTACACGGGGATGAGGGCGGCGTGGATCTGCGCCCAGATGGAAGACTGTCTCGTGAGCAGGTCCCACGCGTTGCCGGGAAGGACCGTCTGCCTCGGGTAGAGCACGACTGCGCCGGCGATCATGAAGGCGGCGGTGACGATGAAGAGCACGAGCGCGCCCATCGATACGTCCCACTTGAGAGGAGACAGCAGTACGCGCATGCGCCTCACCTGGGCGGCATCCTCCCTGAGATAGTCGATCTTCAGCGTACCGTCGATCCGGCTTCCAAGCCGCTCCGCGTCGGGGTTCCTCGTCATCCCCCAGCCCCGGTGTGCCACCCAGCCGGAATAGGCCAGGTAGGTGCTCAACGTGCCCCCGACGTAGCCGAAAACGGTAACGAGGTTAAGGAAGTAGTCGTTTCTGGCCGCGGAAGGCGCCCAGTCGGGGGCAGAGGGCAGGTTCCCGATGGACAGCGTCCCGAACAGGATGCCGCCGATACTCGGCCAGACGATTATCGTGGCCAGGATGGTGCCGGAGACGAGGATACCGCAGATGATGATCTGCTGTTTTTCCAGGATATCGTAAGAGGTAAGCAGGCTCAACCCGATCGCCAGGCCAAGGAACACCGTGGTGACCAGGTTCTCCCGGAACGTATCCGCCGGGCCGGCGGACAGTGTATCCGAGAAGATATGGACGACGAGATTGCCGCAGGGCTTGGCGACCGCCGTCAGGGCGATGCTGAGAGCGAGCAGCTCGATGGTCAGCAGCGTCAGGATGAACCAGCCCCTGGGACCGGGCAGCTTCGCCAGCATGCGGCCGAAGGGCTGGCCGCTCACCGCCGTGAAGCGACCCAGCAGGTACGTGACCGCAACACCCTTGACCAGCACGCTCAGCAGGATGAGCCAGAGCAGGCCGTATTCGGCCCACGCGCCTACGCCGGTGACCAGAATGGTCTCCCCCGCGCCCACGGCCATGGATGCCACCAGCGCGGCGGGCCCGAAGAAACCCAGCATGCGCCTGAACTTCTTCCAGGACCACGGTTCCGTGTAGACGCCGGTGGGTTCCGGAATGGACAGGAAATCGATGGAATCGGGACCTTTCGGGGCTTCGTTCATGGAAATGAAATGATATGATCACGGGGCTGTCACATCAAGCATTAATACTGGTGATGTGCCATGAGCGGACCGTATCGCGCGACGAGTTCTGAAGACCGGAACGCGAAACCGGCGCAACCGGAACGCGAAACCGGCGCAATCTGTATATTTCTGTCCACAAAACCCTGTTTCGACAGATGTCGACTTTGTATAATTCATACATTCCTTATTGTGTGATGCGGATGGTCCACCGACCATTCGCACGTTTTCCGGATCCTGATCCGGCGGTTGAAAGGAAGCCATCCGATGGACACCGGCCTTAAAAAGATCGCAGATGAAGCAGACGGGACATCGACCAGGTCCAAAGATCGGGAAGCCCTGACCAAAGCGTCGGCGGCTGGATGGTGGAGCTCGTAGGAGAGCTCGCCCGTGAAGCTCA
>JAPOYX010000064.1 GCA_026706345.1 Gemmatimonadota bacterium
GGCTTCCAAGAAACTTAAGGTACGATTTTACGTTAGACAATAATCAGCAATTCCCTCAATGGTGTGTTTCAAGCCAATTGATCATGTTGTTTCCGCATATCGTACCTGTACTAACGGAATGTGTAAACGATTGAAAGTTAGATAGTTTTGTATATGAGGTTACGGACGGCTTTCGGCTTTCAACCCCTCTACCAACATCTCGATCGTATGGCTGATGGCCGTCTCCGACTGCAGAGTCTCTACCGGAACCGACACGTGTAATCCCGCCTCGATTCGGTTCCTCAATTCCACAGCCATGAGGGAATCCACCCCCAGGCTGCGCCAGGTCTGTTCTCGCTCCACGCTCCTGCGGTCCACTTCTACGATTCGACTGATTGCATCGGTCACGAATTCTTCGATGTAGGCACGAGTTTTATCAGCGGACAGAGCGCTTAAGTCGCCTTTAGAAAGGGGTGCAATCGATCGAGGGGTCTGCCCAGTGCGATCATCCGAAGGCAGGAACCGGGCCAGAATGGAATCTCCCTCAGGTCCCCTAGTTGGAACCACACCGATTCTGTGGACATCACGACGCAAAATCCGGTCTAGCAACGCGCCAGCCTCATCGCGCGGGATCTGTCGCAGTCCCTGCCGCCTGAGCCGGTCGGCGGCGCGTTCGTCGACCGTCATGCCCGTATCTTCCCACGGGCCCCAGTTGATCGTCGTAACCGGCAGGCGCTCCTGACGCCTGAGGTCCGCCAGGCCGTCCAGATAGGCGTTTGCGGCGGCGTAGGACGCCTGCCCCGCGGTGCCCACCAGAGATGCTGCCGAGGAAAAAAGGACGAAGAAGTCCAGTTCGAGATCCTTGGTCAATTCGTGCAGCAGCCAGGCACCTGTCGTCTTGGGCTCGAGTACCCGGCGGAACCGCTCCTCTGATTGGGTCAGCAAAATGCCGTCGTCCAGCACACCGGCCGCATGGAAAACGCCCCTGACCGGTCCGCTCCCGCCTTCCAGAACCGACATGAGGCGCTCCATCGCCTCTCGATCGGTCACGTCGGCCTGAACATACTTCACTTTGCCGGCGGGATCGGCTTCTGGTGCCGCTTCCTCGATTGGCCTTCGACCCGTTACCACCACCAGGCCGGCTCCCCGGTCGAGTAGCCAGCCGGTCAGGAAACGTCCGACTCCGCCCGTGCCGCCCGTGACGAGGTAGGTCCCGCCCTGGCGTATGACCGGGTCGTTATCGGTCAGGTTCACCGGAATTGGCGCTCCGTCATCCACGAGTACCAGCTTGCCCGTGTGCCGGGCCTGTGACATGAGCCGGAAGGCGTCCCGCGCCCGTTCCATCGGGAAGGTCTGATACGGCAGGGGACGCACTCTTCCATCCGAGGCCATTTCGATGATCGTTCGCAGCAGGGCACCCGCGTGATCGGGCCGTTCCTCGATGAACTGCGCGAGATCGATGGGATGGTAGGACCGGTTGTGGTCGAACTGGTTGAGGTCGATAGATCCGTGGTTCAGCGCATCGGTTTTGCCTATCTCGATGAAACGCCCGTGGGGAGCCAGCACGGAAAGGGAAGCCCGCATGGCCGGCCCGGTGAGCGTATTTAGCACGATATCCATGCCCTTCCCGTCCGTCCTGTCCATGATCTCTTCGGCGAAATCCAGCGATCGGGAATCCATTACATGGGAAATGCCCAACTCCTTCAAAAAGGCACGTTTTTCCGGGGATCCGGCCGTAGCGAACACCTCGGCTTCCGCCTGACGGGCGATCTGAAGGGCGGCCAGTCCCACCCCGCCGGTGGCGTTGTGTACGAGAACGCGGTCACCGGCGGATATCCCGCCGCGTACCACCAGACCCAGGTATGCCGTCAGAAAGGCTACGGGCAGCGTGGCTGCCTCCTCAATGCTCAGGCGATCCGGTTTTCGCGCGACCAGACTGGCTTTCGCGGTCACATGTCCAGCCATGGTCGCAGGCATCATCCCCATGACCACGTCGCCGACTTCCACGGAGTCTGCCCGGTCGCCGCATGCGACCACTTCACCAACACATTCCCATCCGAACGTCGGTGGCTGCCGTGATGGTACCTTTAGCATGCCGAGGGCGGTCAGCACGTCCCGGAAATTCAATGCGGTGGCCTGCAGGCGAATGACCACCTCGTCCGGTCCGGGGCAGGATTCCGGTTTCGTTTCGAAATGGAGATCGTCGATTGAGCCGGATGTGGACTGTGATAGTACGTAACTTGTTTTTGAACAAGAGGTTACGGGTACGGTTTTTGCTTCGCTCCACCCCGGATCGAAGGGAACGAGACGGCGGGTGAAAACATCAAACCCCCGCAGTGCTATTTCACCGGACAACATGTCCGTGCCCACGATCTCCGCGAGATGCTCCACATCGATCCCACCAGTCTCGCCGGCCCCGGACGGAAGGTCGATCAGTTTGCAGCTCAACTCGGGGTGTTCGCGCATGGCGACCCGACCGCAGCCCCAGATCGCCGCGTGTTCCGGCGATGCTCCGTCACCTTCTATCACGGACTGCGCGCCCGCCGTGATCAGCCGCAGGCGGCATGAGAGATCCGGGTTGTCCAGCACCGTACGGACCAGTTTAAAGGATTCCAGGACGGGATCGGTATGCCGGCCGGACTGCCGATTTTTGCTTTCCGTCCAGATACCTGCCAGACCAATGTAGCTTCCGGTTTCGCATTCCACCGATCCCAGCTTATCGGCAAGTGTGGCGATCGAGTTTACCTGACAATCGCCAGACGTACCAATGAATTTACTCTTCACGCCGGGGCGTGACAGGGCGTCGGCCAGTTTGCTTCCGAGTCCATGGTCGTCCGAGAGTACGAACCAGTGGGCGATGTGATCGGTCGGCGGGTGTGCCTCGTGATCGGTCGGCGGGTGCTCCGCCCAGCGGTTGTCGGCCACCCACTCCTCGCGGTACAGTCCGTGCGGGTTGTTGCCGACGTTGCGACGGCTTCCCGAACCGCTTGCCCGGGACAGATCTACTCCTTCCAGGATCACCGCGGGCCGGCCGTTTTCATCTACGAGGTACACGTCGGCCAGCAGGCCGCCTTCTGTCGACGTCTCTCGCAGTCTCGCGTAGGCAACCAGGACTTCATCCTGTTCTGGAAGTCTCTGCAGCACAAGGGTTTTCACGCTGACTGGCAGATGTGGGCCGTCATTCGGCACGAGCATCAACAGGGCCTGCAGACCGGCATCCAGGACACCGGGATGCAGGCGGTAGGGCCCGTGCCCTTCATCCCGGGACGTCAGAAAGGCCAGTGCTTCCCGATCGGAGTACACGACATCGTCGACTTGGCGGAAGGCGGTGCCGTACGCAAACCCCAATTCGGCGGCACGTTCGTAGAATCGGCGGCGCGTGATCCGGCGGTCGCAACGGGATCTGACCGCACCCAGGTCGATGTTCTCGGCTAGAACATCCGCCCGGGACCTTTCGGTTCGCATGTTCGCCAGCCAACTCGAAGCCGGCTCTTTTGATTCCGGTTTGGAGGACAGGGTATACCGGTTCTGCCCACGCACTACCTGGACGAGGTGCGCACCGGTTTCGGGCAACAACAGAGGATGCAGGAGTTCCAGATCGGTGAAAGCGGCGGGAACATCCGCCTCGTCGAGCGTCTCGAAGAGCATTTCGATCTGCCCCGCAAGCGGCATGATCGACCGGTCCAGCACCGTGTGGTCCGTCAGGATCGAATGAGATTCCAGGCTGATCGCCCGTTCCCATACCCGCAAATCGGGATCCACGGAAGATTCGACACCGGGTCCAATCAACGGGTGCGGGTATTGGCTGCCTGGTTGTTGGCCCATTCCGTCCAGCCAGTACCGTTCTTTCTGCCAGGGGTATGGCGGCAACTGTATGAACGTGCGAGGTGGATCCGCCAGATGCTCGCAGTTGATATCGTGTCCGTGTACATAGCATTTAGCCACGGATTCGAGCAGGACGTCCCACGCTCCGTGATCACGCCGCAGCGTGGCGAGCGCGTGGCCCGGCCGGTTGCGTTGAGCCAGGTTCTCGTAAATGGCGGTGGAAAGCACCGGATGAGGGCCGATCTGAATGTAAAGCACCTCCCCGTCACCTGGAATCTCTTCGAATATCCGGTCGAACAGGACGGGACTCCGGATGTTCCGCCACCAGTGGTCCGCGTCGAGTTCCATTCCGTCTGCCCGCGCACCCGTGACCGTCGACAACAGGGGTACGCGGGTTCTCGAGGGGGACAAACCATTCAGGGATGCCAGGAAATCGTCGTGAATCCCGTCCATTTGCCCGCTGTGATAGGCGATCTCAGTGTGTAGCTTCTGACAGAAGAGCCGTCGATCTTCGATCGCGGCCTGCAACCGGTCGATATCCGCTACCTCCCCCGATATGGTCACGGATACCGGACTGTTGACCGCGGCGATGGACACGCTGTCGCCGTAGGGTTCGATGAGTTCGTTCGCCTCTTCGGGCGACACGCCCACCGCCAGCATCTCACCCCTTCCCTGTATCTCTTTCTGCAGCCTGCTGCGCTGATAAATGATGCGAACGCCCTCTTCCAGCGAAATTGCGCCCGTGACGCAGGCTCCCGCGATTTCCCCGACGCTGTGACCCACGACGAACCGCGGCTCGACGCCCAGGGACCGCCACAGGGCCGCCAACGCCCACTGCAGTGCCATGTTGGCGGGCTGGGCGACCGCGACGTCAGCCATGCGCTCACCGTTCGTCCCAGTCCGCATCATTTCGAGCAAGGACCTGCCCGAAATCGCCGCGAACAGGTGGTCGAACTCGTCCATCGCATCGCGGAACGGGGACGCCGCATCGTAGAGCGCCTCGCCCATGCCGTACCACTGGGGGCCCATCCCGGTGAAGACAAACACGGCGGATGTCGCATGGGCTCCGGTGCGTCCGGTTTCGAAACGATCCGGGATACCGCCGCCGCAGAACTCCTCGAGGTTCCTGACGGCTTCTCCGGACTCCTCGAACACCAGCGTCAGGCGGTGGTCGAGGTGGGATCGGTGCAGGGCGAGTGTGGCCGCGAGATCGCCGGGCGGCGTATCGGGGTGGTTCCGGAGCAGGAATGCCGTATCCGATGCCTTTTCCTTCAGTGCTGCGGTGCTGTGCGCTGACAGCACCAGAAGCCGGGGAGCCTTCAGAACCGGCTGGCGACGGGAATCGTCCGTTTCTGTCGTTTGCAGTTCGCGTGCCGGTTGCGTTTTTAAAGATTCTTCTGGACGTTCCATGACCGGCGGAGATCCGAGCACGACGTGGGCGTTGGCACCGCCGAATCCGAAGGAGTTTACGCCGGCATAGGAGGGACCAGAGAGGTTCTCCGGTTCGGTCACCACCCTTAACCCCAGCTCTTCAAAGGGGATATCGGGATTCGGACGATCGAAATGCAGTGAGGGCGGCAGGATGCCGTGCTTGAGCGACAACGCCGTCTTGATGACGCCGGCGACCCCGGCCGCCGCCTCGGTGTGTCCGATATTGGTCTTCACCGAACCGATCAGGCACCCGGTGGATCCCGTGGCGCGTCCGATGGCCAGCGCTTCAATGGGATCGCCCGTGGGCGTTCCCGTGCCATGGGTCTCCACGAAGGCCAGTTGAGCGGCGCTTACGCCCCCTGCCCGGGCGGCCGCCTCGATGACGGTTTCCTGCGCGTTTTGCCCCGGGACAGTCAGGCCCCGGCTGCGCCCGTCCTGGTTGATCGCGGAGCCGTGAATGACCGCGTAGATCGCATCGCCGTCCTCCATCGCCGTGGCCAGGGGTTTCAGCACGACCAGGCCGGCGCCGTCGCTGCGCCCGTAACCGTCCGCCCCCCGGGCGAAGGCTCTGCAGCGCCCATCCGGCGACAGCATCTGCGCCTGTTGAAATCCGCGGGTCGTCTGCGGCGTCAGCAGTAGATTGGCGCCTCCCGCGAGCGCCGCGGTACAGGTTCCTTCTTGGATATCGCGGCAGGCCAGGTGCAGGGCGGTCAGGGACGAAGAGCAGGCCGTATCCACGGCGATGCTCGGCCCCTGCAAATCCAGGAAGTAGGAGATCCGGTTGGCCGCGATACTCAGCGTGCCGCCCGTGTTGGTATGCATGCCGACCGACGAAGGCGCCGCGTACCGCTGCAGGTCCCAGTATTCGTCCAGGAAGATCCCCACGTACACCCCGACGGTCCGGCCTTCCAGCCTGGCCGGGGGTACCCGCGCGTCTTCCAGCGCTTCCCAGGCGAGTTCGAGCAGGATGCGCTGCTGGGGATCGATGTGACGGGCTTCCCGGGGCGAGATGTTGAAGAACCCCGCGTCGAACCGGTCGATTTCGTCGACGAATCCGCCACAGGCTGGATAGTCCCCCCCGCCCGGCCAGTATCCCCACAGCGCTTTTCGCTCATCCGGCACGGCGCGTATCGCGTCTCCGCCGTTCAGGACGAATTCCCAGAAGGATTGGGGCGTCGATATCCCCCCGGGAAACCGGCAGGCGATTCCGGTGATCGCAACGGGTTCAACCGACATGGCGGAGCGTCCTTCGGTAGATCCAGTCGGCGTTTCCGTATCGGGTGCGGACCAATGACTCGGCCATGCGCCGCTCTTCAGCGTTCAGCACGTCCATTCGGCCTTCCAGATTCAGGTGATCGAGAAACGACCTGGACAGGCGGTCGGCCCATTCCTTGAAGGATGGCACACGGGGAATCAACTCGGATACGGAGGTGGTCCGTTCGTTCAGCAGCCGGGCGATGGCGTCCCGGCGTGCGTGAGCGTGGCCAGGCATCAACAGGGGAAGCCTTCTGTGCCCCGGTCCCAGGAGGATGGATCCGTGTTGCAGTACCCGCCCTCCCGATCGGCGCTGGGCGTTTCCGGCCAGTTTCTTTCCTCGAACCGTGATCTCGTATCTCCCGGTAGCTGTGAAACATACATCGTTTTTGCCACCCATACCGCAATGTCCGTCCGGTGCCAGTTCACCCGGGATTCCGAATTGCCGCAACGTCCCAATCAGCGCCTCGCCCACCCTACGGATCATCACCCCGGACGAGCCGCCCAGTGCGGGGTGGGACTCCCGCACCACCAGGCTGTAGGTCAATTCCTGGTCGTGCAGCACCGCGCGCCCTCCGGTGATCCGCCGGACCAGTTCGATGCCGTGCCCGTCGCACTGCCCGGGATCGATCTCGTCCTCCACGTCCTGGCCGTATCCAAGGGATACGGCCGGAGGAGTCCAGGAATAGATGCGCAGGGTTATTATCCCCGGATCCCGCCCGCCCGCGTTGAACAGGGCTTCGTCGACAGCCATGTTCCAGGCGGCGGAACATCCGGGCGTGGTGAGTATGCGAATCATGGCCTGTCGCTGTTCCGGGCGGCCTGCAGCTGCTCGACGGCCTGTCGCGCGGCGTCCTGCTCCGCGTTCTTCTTGCTGGTGCCCGTGCCCTTGCTGACCGGATTCCCGGATACATAGACCTCGATGGTGAAGACCTTCTCGTGGTCGGGTCCGACGGCGGAGTCGACCCGGTATTCCGGCTGGCCTATGCCTTCGCCCTGCGTGTATTCCAGGAGCGCGCTCTTGTAGTTCCGGGAGTGATCGACACTGGCTGGGCGCTCTTCGCCCAGATCCTGGAGCAGGGTCCGATGCAGGAAGCGCCTGACCGGCTGGAGCCCGCCGTCCAGGTACATGGCACCGATGATGGACTCGTAGGCGTCTGACAGGATCGAATGGCGAAACCGGCCGCCGGAACGGGCTTCGCTGGGGCTCAGCAGCACGTACCGGCCAAGTTTCATGGCCCGGGCCTGACGCGCGAGGGCCTTCCGGTTGACCAGCGTGGAACGGAGCTGCGTCAGTTGTCCCTCGCGGCGCCGGGGATATGTGTTGAAGATGAACTCGCCCACGACGAGGTCCAGCACCGCGTCACCGAGGAACTCCAGCCGTTCGTTGGAGTGAACGCCCGACTGTTCCCGGGAATACACGTAGGAACGGTGCTTCAGCGCCGTAATGAGATAATCGGTGTTTTTGAAACGGTAGTTGAGATACTTCTGTACTTGGCGGGCGTTTTCCCGTTCGATGGCCGTTCGGTTCGCGGCATGGCCGGACACGCCGCGTTTCAGGCCCGAAAACAGGACCGCGGCCGCGCGCCCCAGCTTTTGCAGAATGGAATGCCGTTTCGACACGGTAATCCCCGGAACACGTTAGAGGCGTTTCGGAGGACGTTACGCCGTGTACTTCTTTACCACGAGAGTTACGTTATGCCCACCGAATCCGAATGAATTGGTCAAAGCCGCCCGTACTTCCCGCTCCCTGCCGGTGTTGGGGACGTAGTCCAGGTCGCAATCGGGATCGGGTACCTCGTAGTTGATGGTAGGATGGACGAAATCGCGGGAGACGGACAGCGAGGTCGCGATGAACTCCACCCCTCCTGAAGCCCCGAGGAGATGGCCGACAAGTGACTTGGTCGAGCTGATGGCGAGATGTTTCGCGTGATCTCCGAAGACCTTCTTGATCGCGAGGGTTTCGATGCGGTCGTTAAAGGGGGTGGATGTGCCGTGGGCGTTGATGTAATCGATCTCGTCCACGGCCAACCCGGCGTTCTGCAGCGCCAGTCTCATGGACCGCTCCGCGCCTTCGCCCGATTCATGGGGCTGGGTGATATGAAAAGCATCAGCCGTCGCCGCGTACCCCGCCAGTTCGGCATAGATCGTCGCGTTGCGCTGCAGTGCGTGCGGCAGGGTCTCAAGGACGACCATGCCCGCTCCCTCGCCCAGGACGAATCCGTCCCGTTCGGCGTCAAAGGGCCGGCTTGCCCGCTCCGGCTCGTCGTTTCGGAGGGAAAGAGCGCGCATGTTGCTGAACCCGGCCACGGCCATGGGGGAGATGCTGGCCTCCGTCCCGCCGGTGACCATGACGTCCGCGTCCCCGTGCTGCAGGATCCGGAAGGCGTCGCCTATCCCGTGTGCGCCACTCGAACAGGCCGATACCGTGGTGTAGTTGGGGCCCTTCAGACCATGAATCATCGAGATGTGACCGGGGGCCATATCCGCGATCATCATCGGAATGAAAAAGGGACTCACCCGGCCTGGACCCTTGTTCACCAGGTTCGTATGCTGGTTTTCGAAAGTCCAGATCCCGCCGACGCCCGTGCCCATGACCACCCCGATGCGTTCCCGGTCTACGCTGTCGAGATCCAGCCTCGAGTCGTCGATCGCCATCTGCGCCGCGATCACCGCGTACTGGACGTTGTCGTCCATGCGCCGCACTTCCTTCCGATCGATATAGTCCGCCGCGTTGAAATCCTTCAACTCGGCCGCGATCTGCGCTGGAAATGCGCTCACATCGAACTTGGTGATGGGCCCAACGCCGCTTTGGCCGTCGCAAAGGGCCTTCCAGTAGGTATCGAGCGTGAGCCCCACGGGACTCAGGACACCCATACCGGTAACGACAACGCGCTCTGCCACGCCGATATCTCCCGAAATCAACCGGCCGCATCCCCCGGACTGCCTGGGATCACGGACCGGACTTGAGTTGATTCAGCCGTCTATATTGGCCTGGAGATACTTGATCGCGTCACCTACCGTGACGATCTTCTCGGCGTCCTCGTCGGGAATCTCGAGATCGAATTCTTCCTCGAGGGCCATGACGAGCTCGACCGTATCGAGCGAGTCGGCGCCCAGGTCGTCTGTAAACGAGGCATTGTCGGTAACCTGGTCACCGTCCACGCCAAGCTGCTCGGCGATGATCTCCTTTACGCGATCTTCCATCGTTTTCCTCCTGTACGGATGAATTGTTGGCTCTTCGTTCACATGCTAAGATGAGATTTGTTTCTTCCATTGATGCAAATCATACGGCGCGCGATCCGCCTGAAACAGACCGGCTTCCGCGAACCATGCGGCGCGCGATCCGCCTGAAACAGACCGGCTTCCGCGAACCATGCGGCGCTCGGCCCGTCCGCGACAGATGGCATCCGCTCACATGCCCATGCCGCCGTCGACGCGCATCACCTGGCCCGTTATGAAGGCGGCGTCGTCGGACGCCAGGAATGCCGCGATGCCGGCTACGTCGTCGGGTTGTCCGGCCCGGGAAAGCGGTGTGGCGTCCAGGAACGCGGTCCGCACGGCCTCGGGAAGCGACGCCGTCATGGCGGTTTCGATATACCCCGGGGCGATCGCGTTGACCGTGATTCCCCGGCTGCCGACCTCTTTCGCCACCGATTTGGTGAAGCCGACAATCCCGGCCTTGGAGGCGGCGTAGTTGGCCTGTCCCGCGTTCCCCGAGAGGCCGACGATCGAGGTCATATTGATGATCCTGCCGCTCCGCTGTCGCATCATTGGCCGGATGACGGCCTGGGTGCAGATAAACACGCTGCCCAGGTTGACGTGCACGACCTCGTCCCAGTCAGCCTGTTTCATGCGCATCAGGAGCGTATCCCGGACCGTAGCCGCGTTGTTTACCAGGACGTCGATAGATCCGTATGCTTCAACCACACTGTCGACCAGGTCTTTCACGCTGTCCCGGTCGTCGATGCGTACGGACAGCCCCCTTGCGTCGCCCCCTTTTTGCTTCAATGCCTCAGCGGCTTCCTCGGCCTTCGTCCCGTCGCGGCTCGTAATGACCACCCGGGCGCCTTCCGCGGCGAATCGTTCGGCGACGGCGGAACCGATCCCCTGGGCGCCGCCCGTTACGACGGCAACTTTGCCCTTCAAGCCACGCAAAACTGAAGATCCCCGTGAACATGTGCTTTTTTAAGTGTTTTCATTACCGTTCCACCACGGGTTGGCCGAGCGTTTCGGTTACTATTCCACCACGGGCTGGCCGAGGGTTTCGACTACGGCAGACACGTCCTCGAGCTTATCCGCATTCAAGATGCCGACGCCGCGGTGCATCCTTTTCATGAGTCCCGTGAGTACGCTGCCCGGTCCCGCCTCCACTACGGTGTCCACCCCGTGGCCGGCCAGGGTCTGCATGGATTCCACCCAGCGTACCGGCCGGGTCAACTGCTCGATCAACAGGCGGCGGATATCTTCCGGTTCCGTCACGGCCCGGGCGGTTACATTGGCCACCAGCGGCGTGTCGGCGCGGGTGATGACGGCTTTTCCGATCGCCTCCGCCAGGCCCTGCCGGGCATGCTCCATGAGTTCGGAGTGGAACGCCCCGCTTACCTCGAGGGGCACAACCCTCCTGGCCCCCGCATCCCGAGCGGCTTCCATGGCCCGTTCTACGGCCGGCACGGCCCCGGCGATGACCGTCTGCAGCGGGGAGTTGTAGTTGGCCGGCTGGACGGGCTCGCCCTCCCTGCTCGCCGACCGGCAGACGTCGTCGACTTCCTGCGGCGAAAGGCCGATCACGGCCGCCATGGTGCCTGGCTGTCTTTGTCCGGCCTCGTGCATCAGGGTGCCGCGCAGGCGGACCAAGCGCACCGATTCCTCGAACGCAAGTGAGCCCGCCGCGACCAGCGCCGAGTATTCCCCCACGCTGTGGCCGGCGACATAATCCGGACGGATCCCCTGTTCGCTCAGCAGGGATGCCACCGCCGCGCTGTGCACCAGGATGGCCAACTGCGTGTAATTCGTTTGCTTCAGGGTCTCGGCGGGGCCTTTAAAGGAGATCCCGGCGATATCGGCACCGGTGATCTCACGGGCCTGCCGGTACAGTTCCCGTACCTGCGGATACCGGTCGTGCAGGTCCCGGCCCATGCCCACGTACTGGGAAGCCTGCCCTGGAAACAAGAAAGCGATCCTGGCTTGGGTCATGGATTAGCGCGCCGAACCTAAATTGCTTCGACTTCCTGTACTTCCCTTCCCTGGTAGTATCCGCAATGGGGGCAGACGCGGTGCGCGCGTTTCTTCTCCCCGCAGTGGTCGCAGTCCACCAGCGCCGGCATCGAAAGTACCCAGTGCGTCCGGCGCTTACGACTCCGTGCCCGGGATTGGCGTCGCTTGGGCAGGGCCATGTCTTATTCCTCCTTCAACAACGTTTTCAGTGTGTGCCAGCGCGGGTCCACCTGCCGCGTACCACAACCGCAGGCGCCCTCGTTGAGGTTCCGCCCGCATTCCGGACAGAGCCCCCTGCAATCTTCGCTGCACAGGGGTTTCATGGGGATATTCAGGTTGACGAGTTCCGCGATGCGCCGACTCAGGTCTATCGTCTTCGCGCCGTAGTCCAGGATTTCCACGTCGTCGGCTTCGGTCAGCTCCTCGCCCTCCGGTATGGCGCGGTCGGTCTTCTCGTAGTAGGTCGCGATTTCGCCGCTGATATGTTCCTCCACGTCTTCGAGGCATCTGCCGCAGGAAAAGGTCATGGCGACCGCTATATCAGCCTGCAGCACCAGCGAATTCTCGGAGACCGTGAGGGTGCCGTCCACCTTGACAGGTGAAGCGAAACGGCAATCCTCGTCCGGAAGAAAATCGGCGGCGGGCGTGTCTTCTAGGTGGATGGGATGTAAACCTTCGGCCAAATGCTCAATCGCGATTCGCATATCGACTGCTTGTTCAGTATTGCCAAGACCAGACTTTACACGCATATCCCGTACCGTAACCCGGGTGTCTCCGGCATTCCGTAAATTGCCCGGAAGCCACTAATAATACGGGGGTTACCCCGGTCATGTCAAGAGGAAAATCCCCGGATCAGGCGAGTGCGGATCGGATCAAATCGACTACGTCGGCCGATCGGTCGGCCACTGGAATACCGGCGTCGTTCAACGCGCTCACTTTTTCCTCGGCTCCGCCCGTTCCGCCCGATATGATCGCGCCGGCGTGTCCCATGCGTTTGCCGGGCGGCGCCGTGCGCCCCGCGATGAATCCGACTACGGGTTTTGTCATGTTTTCCCGGACGAATTCCGCGGCCCTTTCCTCGTCGGAGCCTCCGATCTCGCCGATCATGACTACCGCGTGGGTATCCGGGTCCGCCTCGAAGGCCTCGAGGGCGTCGATGAAGCCCGTCCCGATGATCGGATCACCGCCGATGCCCAGGCAGGTGGACTGGCCGATGCCCGCGCTCGTCAACTGGTGGACGATCTCGTAGGTCAACGTGCCGCTGCGGGAAACCACGCCCACGTGACCGGGCTGGTGTATGTGGCCGGGCATGATACCGACCTTGGTGACGCCCGGCGTGATGGCGCCGGGACAGTTCGGTCCCAGAAGGCGTACGCCAGAATGCTGCAGGACGGCGTAGACCCGGGCCATGTCCAGCGTGGGGATGCCTTCCGTAATGCAGATCACCAGGTCCAATTCGGCGTCGATCGCCTCGTGAATCGCATCGGCCGCGAAGGCGGGGCGGACGTAGATGATCGACGTATTGGCACCCGTGGCCGAAGCTGCTTCCGCCAGCGTATCGTAAACCGGGATGCCGTCCAGGTCCTGGCCGCCTTTACCGGGCGTGACTCCGGCGACGACATTCGTTCCATAGGCCGCCATCTGGCGCGTGTGAAAGGAGCCGTCCCTGCCGGTAATCCCCTGCACGACGACACGGGTGTTTTCGTTTACCAGGATGCTCATCTTCCCCCCTCCCCGAGTTCAACAGCCTTCTGAACAGCCTCCGCCATGGTGTCGACGGCGACGAGTCCAACGGATTCGAGTATGCGCCGGCCTTCCTCTTCGTTCGTCCCGGTAAGCCGGATGACGATGGGCAGCGTGAGCGGACCGCCGGATCCCTCGGCGATGCGCTCGAGGGCGGTGACGATGCCGTTGGCCACGTCGTCGCAGCGCGTGATCCCGCCGAAAATATTGAATAGCACGGCTTTGACGCGGTCGTCGGATGTGATGATGTTCATGGCGGTGACGACCTTGTCCGGGTTCGAGCTGCCGCCGATATCGAGAAAGTTCGCGGGCATGCCGCCGTAGAACTTCACCATGTCCATCGTCGCCATGGCCAGGCCCGCGCCGTTGACGATGCAACCGATATCGCCGTCGAGTTTGACGAAGCTGAGATCCGCGTCCCGCGCCTCGGCCTCGGTGGGCTCTTCCGATTCGGGATCGAGCATGGCCGCGATTTCGTCGTGCCTGAACAGGGCGTTGTCGTCGATGTTCATCTTCCCGTCTAGGGCCCACAGTTTACCGTCCGGAGTGGTCACGAGAGGATTGATCTCCGCCAGGGACGCGTCGCTTTCGATAAACGCGTCGTAGAGCCGTCCAAGAATGCCCGCGGCCTGGTTCACCACCGCGGGATCGGAGTAGAGCTTGTAGGCCAGGGACCGGGCCTGGTACGGAAGCAGTCCCAGGAGGGGGTCGACGGCCAGCTTGTGGATCTTCTCCGGCGTCTCCCGGGCAACTTCCTCGATATCGACGCCGCCCGCCGCGCTGACCATGAACACCGGCCGCCGGGTCTGCCGGTCCAGGATGATCCCCACGTAGGCTTCATGGGCGATCTCCACCGCCTCGGCCACCAGTACCTGCCGGACCGTCAGGCCCTTGATGTCCATGCCCAGGATCTGACTCGCCTTCTCGGCGGCCTCATCGGGCGTCGAAGCCAGTTTCACGCCGCCTGCCTTGCCCCGGCCGCCGACGTGCACCTGTGCCTTGACCACCACCCGCGCGTCCAGTTCCTCCGCGATGCGCCGGGCTTCTTCCGACGTCCTCGCCACCTGCTCCCGCGGGATCGCCATCCCGTGCCGGGCGAAGATGCCCTTCGCCTGGTATTCGTGAATATTCAATTCGTGCTCCTTGGATTTCGTGTTTCTCCTGCAGATTTCGTATTTCTCCTGCTCCTATTGAACCCCCACCGAACTTTTCCGTTCCTCCTTCTTTATTTTATACCCAGTACCTATCCCTGTCTTCTCGCCATACCGCCCAGCGCGTCGAAACCCGGCTTGAGGGCGGGATACATGGATTTGAAGATCCCGTAGCACTCCTCGTACCGCGCCGTCGCATCCCGGTCCGGTTCCGTCCGGGAAGCGACGGTGACCAGGTCGTCCGTGGCCTCCTCGACGGTGCCGTACACGCCGGTGCCGATGGCGGCCAGGATGGCGGCCCCGAAGGCGGGGCCTTCCTCCGCGTTAACGGTGACCACTTCCGCGTCGTAGATGTCCGCCTGGATCTGCCGCCACAGTCCGCTCCGCGCGCCGCCGCCCGTGGAGCGGACCTGTGTGACGGACAGTCCGAGTTCCCGCATGATCTCTATGGAATCCCGCAGGGCGAAAGTCACGCCCTCCATGACGGACCGGATCATGTGGGGGCGTCCGTGACGCCCGGTGATGCCGACAAAGGCGCCCCGTGCGTTGGCGTCCTTGTGGGGGGTGCGCTCGCCCATGAGATAAGGAAGAAACACCAGGCCCTCGCTGCCCGCCGGCGCGCGGGCCGCCTGGGCCGTCATCAGTTCGTAGGGGTCGGTGTCCAGCATCCGTGCCGCACTGGCCTCCACTTCGCCCAGGGTGTTGCGCAGCCACTGGAAGGCGCCCCCCGCAAAGAGGGTCACCCCCATCAGGTACCACTTGTCGGGGACGCTGTGGCAGAAGGTGTGGACCCGCATTTCCGGATCGACGCGGACATCGTCGGTGTGGGCAAAGACCACGCCCGATGTGCCGAGGCTCGCCAGAATCCGTCCCGAACGGACGATACCGGCGCCCACGGCGCCGCAGGTATTGTCGGCCCCGCCGCCGATGACGGGCGTGCCGGCCTCGAGTCCCATTTCCCCGGCGACTTCCGCCGTCACGCGGCCGCATACGTCGGTGGATTCGAAGGTGGGCGGCATGAAATCCGACGGCAGGCCGATGGCGTCCAGCATGGGGCCGGACCAACGGCGTTCGCAGACGTCGAACAACAGGGTGCCCGCGGCGTCGGACACCTCCATGGCGAATTCGCCCGTCATCCGGAACCGGATATAGTCCTTGGGCAGCAGCACCCGCCTAATGCGGTCGTATACCTGGGGCTCATGATCGCGGACCCAGATCAGCTTGGGCGCAGTGAAGCCTTCGAGCGCCGGATTGGACACCCAGCGCACCAGGTTTTCTTCGCCCGCCTTTTCCGTGATCCAGCGGCACTGCTCCGTGGTTCGCGTATCGCACCACAGGATGGATGGGCGAAGCACCTCGTTCTGCCCGTCGAGCAGCACCGAACTGTGCATCTGTCCCGACAGGCCGACCCCGGCGATGGAATCGGGCGGGACGCCGGCGATACCCATGGCTTCGCGGACCGTGTTCGACGCCGCGCGCCACCAGTCCTCCGGGTCCTGTTCGGCCCAGTTGGGTCGGGGCGTATGCATTGCGATTTCCTCGAAGGCGCGCGCCACTAAACAACCGCGTTCGTCGACGATAATCGTCTTGATGCCCGAGGTGCCGATATCGATACCGATAAGATGTCTCATACGCGAACCACCGCCATTTGAACCGTCGTCACTTCAACCACCGCCAGTTGCACCGCCGCCTGTAGAACTGCCGCTTGTAGAACCACTGCTTTTCGAACCGCCGCCATTTGAATCGCTGCCTTTCGAACCGTCGTCCGTTGCACCGCCGCCATTTGAATCGCTGCCTTTCGAACCGTCGTCCGTTGCACCGCCGCCTGTTGAACTGCTACCTTACCGGCACAAAAAAACCTGCGCAGGACCGCAGGAAACGGAAAGATGGCGATGGGAGTCGGATTCAACTCATGTACGCGTGCAATCGGACGCTGCGGGAGGTATGCCGCAACCGGCGAATCGCCCGTTCCTTGATTTGGCGCACCCGCTCCCGGGTCAACCCGAACTGCTTGCCGATTTCGTCCAGGGTCATCGGCTTGTCCTTGTTGATCCCGAAATAGGATCGAATCACGGCGGCTTCGCGGTCCGTGAGGGTGTTCAGCGCCCAGACCACTTCCTCCTTGAGCGATTTCTCCATGACCGGCGTTTCCGGCGACTCGATGGTCGTATCTTCGATCACGTCGAGCAGGCGTCCCTCCTCGCCGGGTGAGAAAGGCGCGTCGAGGGACAGGTGGGGACTGAAAGTCCGCATGATGTCGACCACTTCCTTGTGATCCAGCGACAACCGGCCGGCGATCTCATGGGTCGTGGGCTCCCGGCCCAGTTCCTGCTTGAGGCCCCGTACGACCTTGTTGATACGCCGCAACTCCTCCGCCCGGTTTAACGGAAGGCGGAAGATCCGCGACTGCTCGGCGAGCGCCTGCATGATCGCCTGCCGCACCCACCAGACCGCGTAGGATATGAACTTGAATCCCTTGTGTTCATCGTACCGCTGCGCAGCCTTGATCAAGCCTATATTGCCCTCGTTGATGAGGTCGGCAAGGGGCAGGCCCTGGTTCTGGTATTGCCTCGCCACCACCACGACAAAACGAAGATTGGCCTGGATAAGCTGGTTAATGGCGCCGTTCACCCCGTTGCGCGCGTCGCGCGCCAGGGCCATTTCCTCTTCCAGGTTCAGGACCGGTATGGACCTTATTTCCTTCAGGTAGGTATCAAGTGACCGGTCATCCCCCGGATTCCTCGATCCAACCCGGGAAACGTTGACTTTCGACTGGGCGGTCCTGGCCATGATCTTCCTCCGATACCGCATGCAGACCCGCTGAAGACGGCACTAAACGGCTTCAGCTCCGATTGGAAGAAAGAAAATGCGGATATCGTTTGGATTTACGGAGAACCCGTCCCAAGAATGATCCCCCGGTTCCTTACACTATAATGACGCCCCGGACAGGCCGTCAAGTTTTTAAGGTGAAATCTGCGGCGTTATGCAACCCGGCTCAAAACACCCGTTTCTCGACGGCGTTTCCGATATAGATATCCATCATCGTGGTCCGGTTGCCCCAGAAGTGATCCTGTCCCCACGAATTGGGCTCCAGGCCCTTGAACCAGGGCTTGCGCAGGTCCAGCACATGGGTGTGATAGATGAACACACCGCCGACGTCCTCGACGAGGATGCGCTCTGCCTGCGCGTAGTATTCCATGCGTTTCGCCTCGTCCATGGTCGTTCCCCCGGCCTGCAGCAACCGGTCGAAGGCGTCGTTCTTCCAGTCATGCCGGCCGTGGCCGACCGGTTGGGAATGCCAGACCTGGGACAGCATGTTGTCGGGGTCGGGATAATCGTACTGGTAGGGGATCAGTCCGAAGGGGATAGAGTACTGGTACATGTTGTCCATGTAGAGTCCGATTTCCTGGTTCCGGATCTCGACGCGCATGCCCAGGGTCTCCAACAGCATGCCCTGGATCGCTTGGGCGATGCCCATCTGGGTCGGATCCGCCTGACGCAGCCAGAATTCGATAGAAGGCAGGCCCTTGCCGTCCGGGTAACCGGCTTCCTCCAGAAGACGCCGGGCTTCCGGCGGGTCGTAACGCTGGACATCCTTCAGCAGATCGCCCGTGTATCCAGGAAAGTTGGGCGGCAGCATCGTGTAGGCGGGCGTGCCGTGGCCCTGCAGGATGACCCGGCAGATGGTCTCACGGTCGATGGCGTGGCTGACCGCCCGGCGGACCCGCACGTCGTCAAAGGGAGGTACCGCGGTACGGAAGAAGAGGTACCAGGTCTGGAAGTGGGCATTGGAGGTCAATTCCCGGGTCAGTTCGGGGCTGTTCTCGATCTCTCCCAGGAATTGGGCAAAGACGCCCTGCCGGTCGACCTCGTTGTTCTCGTAGGGCGTGATGCCGGGATGGGTGCCGGCGATGATGAACTTCAGCTTGATCTTCTCCAGGTAGCCCGGGTACGGCCCGTTATAGTAGGGGTTCAGTTCGTAGGAGATGTAACGGTCCGTGATCCATTCGTCCAGCTTGTAACTGTAGTTGCTGACCATGTTGCCCGGCTCGGTCCAGCGGCGGCCGTGCTTCCGCACCTGCCAGGGCGGCACGGGCGCCGCGGAATTGTAGGCCATGATGTGGGGGAGAAACGGGCACGGGGCCTCGGCCTCGATCTCCAGGGTCAGGTCGTCGATGGCGCGCACGCCCACCGAGTCGGGATCGCTGATCTTGCCGTGATTGAAGTCCCGCGCGTTCTTGATATTGTAGAAGAGAAACGCGAAGACATTGCCCTCGTTCGGATCCAGGAAGCGCTTGAAGGTGTATTCGAAATCGTGGGCGGTCACTGCCCTGCCGTCGCTCCAGCGGGCACCCTCCCGCAGGTGAAAGGTCCAGGTCCGCCCATCCTCGGACGGTTCCCAGTTGTCGGCGGCCCCTGGAATGAGGACATCATCGGCGTCGAACATGGTAAGTCGTTCGAAAAGATAGGGATCCGCGCCCTTGACGCCGTAGTTGTCCATGCTCACGTCCAGCGTCTTGGGCTCTTCGATGAAGTACATCATTATCTGTTCGTGGAGCGGTGCCGCGTCGGGCGGCAACTGCTTCCCCAGACTGTTGTCGACCGGTCCTTCGGAGCGTTGTACCGGGGCGCTTTCGTCGTCTCCGCAGCCGGTTATGAGGAGCAGGACGAGAAGCAGGGAACGGACCGGGATGACGGGGGAGGGCATCGAACGCGCTTCCTTCGATCGTGTGTCTACCGGGCATCGGCCATAAACTGCCTCAGGGTGAACTGTCTCGGGTGATACCACCTGCACGCGACGAGGCAAACGACCGCTCGGTTCATATCTGGTAAGGTAGGATTTTATGCGTTTTATGAATAATGCCCACAGGCCGAACAAGGGTCAATAGAAAAGAGGGGCGCGCCCGGAAGGGCGATTCTTGACTTCCGGGCACGGGAACGGTAGGTTGGTGCGACCTTTCTCCTTAATTCTCCTGTAGCCGGAATACCTGCTATGGCCGAACCAACTCCAGAGCAGTCGCGTCCCACGCTTCGCAAGTCTCTCGGGCTATTCGACGGAATCACCATCCTGGTGGGCATCACCATCGGGGCCGGAATCTTCTCGGCGCCCCAGATCATCGCGGGATTCACCGGGTCTTTCACGCCCATTCTTTGGCTCTGGATCGCCGGCGGCGCCTTCATTTTCATCGGCGGCCTCGTCTACGCGGAACTGGGCAGCCGCATGCCGGACACGGGCGGCGAATACATGTATATCAGCCGGGCCTTCGGCCCTTTCGCCGGGTTCATGTTCGGCTGGTCCCAGCTGTTCATCATCCGCACCAGTCCCCTCGCCGGACTGGCGATCGTCACGGTCAACTATTTCACCTATTTCGTCGAACTGACGCGCGTCGAACGGATCGCCGCCGCCCTGTTCATCATCCTGCTGCTCGCCATCCTGAACTACATCGGCGTGCACCGTGCGGGGTTCTACCAGCGCCTGACCACCGTGCTAAAGGTCGCCGGCCTGATGCTCCTCGTGGTACTTGGATTCTCCCTGGACTACGGCGGAGAAAACCTGCTTGGGACCGCCGCGGCGCCGACCGGAACGCTCGGTCCCGTCGGCAATATCATCGCCGCCGCCTTCATGGTGGTCTTCGCCTACATGGGATTCGAACGGGTGGGTTACTCGGCGGGAGAGATGAAGGATCCCCGGCGCACCATACCCCTGACCATGTTCGTGGGCATCACCGCGATCGTCGTGATCTATGTCCTGGCGAATCTCCTCTACCACCAGACCCTCGGCATGGAAGGCGTCCGGACGAGCAGCATCGTGGCATCGGACACGGCGGTCCTGCTGCTGGGTCCGCTCGGCGCGGGATTCATCGCCGTCACCGTCATGATTTCCACGACCGGCAGCATGAACGGGACCTTCATGACCGCCACACGGGTCTATTACGCCATGGCGCGGGACGGACTCTTCTTCAAGTGGCTGGACCATATCCACCCCGTGTACCGCACGCCCTCGCGAGCCATCATCGCCCATGCCGTATGGGATCGGCCATTCTGCTGTTCCGGGGGACCTTCGAAACCATCATGGCAGGGATGGTGTTCGCGGTACTCATCTTCTTCGGGGCCAATACCCTGGCCCTGTTCAGGCTCCGCCGTATGGGCGTCGGCGCGGAAGACGGGTACCGGGTGCCGCTGTATCCGTGGACGCCGGTCCTCTTCCTGGCCGGCATCGTCGTCCTCGTTGTTCTGCGCGCCACCTTCGAATGGTACAACTCGCTCATCGACTTTGCCTTTATCGCCACGGGCCTGCCATTCTGGTTCATCTGGCGGAAGGCGCGGGGCTAGTCAGGCGGGATCGTGGCATGCCGGACATCCTCCCGCTACACCTTTCAACAACCATGGATTCGTCGTGAACGCGGCCGGTACTGGGTCAGTTTTCCCTTTACGAAATTGCCTGTGCGGTGTATATTTAACCGTTCCATATCAGGTGTAAATACCAGCGTAACCAGCCGGGCCTGCCGGGCCGGAGATCATCCATGAGCTACCAGCTGACGGACAGTTTCGGTCGAACGATCAACAACCTTCGGGTATCCGTAACGGACCAGTGCAATTTCCGCTGTATCTACTGCATGCCTGAAGAGGGGATGATCTTTCAACCGAGGGAAGAGATCCTGACCTTCGAGGAAATCACGCGTTTCGTCGGGATCGTCACCGGACTGGGCATCTCCAAGCTGCGGTTGACGGGCGGAGAGCCGACCGTCCGGAAGGACCTTCCGGTGCTGGTGCGTATGCTCGCGGAGATTCCAGGCGTCCGGGACATGGCCATGACGACGAACGGCTTCCTGCTTAAGAAGATGTCCCGAGACCTGCGTGAGGCGGGACTGCCCCGGATCAACGTCAGCCTGGATACGCTGGATCAGGAAAAGTTCAAGCAGATGACCCGTCGCGACGTCCTGCACAAGGTGCTCAACGGGCTGGAAGAAGCGACCCGGCATTTCCAGCTTCCCATCAAGATCAACGTGGTCGCCATGAAGGGATATACCGAGGACGAACTTCTCGATTTCGCGAAACTGGCGCGTACGGGACCGTACCAGGTGCGCTTCATCGAGTTCATGCCGCTGGACGCGGACCGTTCCTGGACCCGCGACCAGGTGCTGGACGGTGCCGAGATCATCGAACGGATCAGTGAGCAATGGCCCCTGGACGCCGTGAAGCGGCCCGACCAGCGGGAACCGGCCGACCTATTCCGGTTCCGGGACGGCCAGGGCGAGATAGGCCTCATCGCGTCGGTCAGCGAACCCTTCTGCGGCAGTTGCAACCGGATCCGCATCACGGCGGACGGAAAGCTCAGGACCTGCCTGTTCTCGATCAACGAAACCGATATCAAAGCCCTGCTGCGGGGCGGAGCGCCTGATGCGGAAATCGCCGAGACGGTTATCGAGGCCGTACGGAACAAAGAACCGGGGCATCACATCAACGAACCCGATTTCGTCCAGCCGGAACGGACCATGTCCTCCATCGGCGGATAGCAGGAGATCATCATGAGTCAGCGGTTGTCATCTCAGGAGCTTCTCGCCCAGGTCAAGGGCGAAGTGAAAGAGATGTCCATGGAAGAACTCAAAGAGAAGCTGGACCGGAAGGACGACCTGGTCCTCATCGACGTGCGCGAACAGGACGAGGTCGACCAGGGCGTCATCGTCGGGGCGACCCATATCCCGAGAGGCTTTCTCGAACTCAGGATCGAGAACACCGAAAGTGACCGGGACAGGGAAATCGTGCTGTACTGTGCGGGCGGCAACCGCTCGGCGCTGGCAGCCCAGTCTCTTGAGGCAATGGGATACAATAACGTCATCTCCATGCGGGAGGGCTACACGGGCTGGAGCGCCGCCGGCTTTCCCACGGTCCAGGAACGTGCCCTGAACAAGGAAGAACGCCTGCGCTACTCCCGGCACCTGATCGTGCCGGAGATCGGCGAGCCGGGCCAGGTAAAAATCCTCGAATCGAAGGTACTGCTGGTGGGCACGGGAGGACTGGGCTCGCCTTCGGCCTACTATCTCGCGGCCGCCGGGGTGGGCACCATCGGCCTGATCGACTTCGATGTGGTGGACGTGACCAACCTGCAGCGGCAGATCATCCACGGCACGTCCGATATCGGCCGGCCGAAAGTGGTGTCCGCGCAGGAGACGATCAGCGACCTGAACCCCGACTGCAACGTGATCCTCCATGAGACCCGGCTCATGGCCGATAACATCATGGACATCATCAAGGACTACGACATCATCGTCGACGGCTGCGATAATTTCCCGACGCGGTACCTGGTCAACGACGCCTGCGTGCTGGCCGGCAAGCCGAACGTCCACGGCAGCATCTACCAGTTCGACGGGTACGCCACGGTGTTCCATCCGGGCGAGGGACCGTGCTACCGCTGCCTCTACCCGGAGCCACCGCCTCCGGGCGCCGTGCCCAGTTGCGACGAGGCGGGCGTACTCGGCGTGCTCCCCGGCACGGTGGGGCTCATCCAGGCCACCGAAACCCTCAAGCTCATACTCGGCAAGGGCGATTCGCTCATCGGCCGGATCCTCATGTACGATGCGCTGGACATGACCTTCCAGACCTTCAACGTACAGAAGGATCCATCCTGTCCGCTGTGCGGCGAAAACCCCACGGTGACCGAGCTAATCGACTACGAAGCCTTCTGCGGCTTCGCGCCGGCCGCCGGCTGACGGCGTTTTCGGGCGTTGCCTCCCTGCCGTACGAAGGCCGGCGCCCGCAAGGGGCGTTTCCACCGGACGACCGCGCGGCCATGGGATACTCATGTTCATTCGTGTTTGCTGGTTTTCCATTCTGTCTAGCCGTTAACCCATAAGGAATCCTCACCATGGCGGAACGAATCGGTTTCATCGGTCTCGGCATCATGGGCGAGCCGATGTGTCGCAACCTCATGAAGGCGGGATATGTCTGTACCGTGAACACCCGGACGAAATCACGAGCCGAAAAACTCCTGTCGGAAGGCGCGGTCTGGGGCGACAGCCCGAAGGATACGGCCGGCAAGTCGGACGTGATCATCACCATCGTGACCGACACGCCCGACGTGGAGAAGGTCATTCTGGGCGACGACGGGATCATCGAAGGCATCAGTCCGGGTTCGGTGGTCATCGACATGAGCACCATATCGCCGTCGGCGACGCGGAGTATGGCCGCGGCCCTCAAGGAGAAGGGCGCCGACATGCTGGACGCGCCCGTCAGCGGGGGCGACACGGGGGCGATCGCCGGAACCCTGTCCATCATGGTGGGCGGCAAGCAGGACGTTTTCGACCGGTGCCTGCCGGTTTTCGAGGCTATGGGCAAGAGTATCAACCTGATCGGGGATCACGGCGCAGGACAGATGACCAAGCTGTGCAACCAGGTTGCGGTCAGCGTGGCCAACCTCGCCATGGCGGAAGCGCTCATCCTGGCCGCCAAAGCCGGCCTGGACATGGAGAAGATGCTCGCTGCGATCAGCGGGGGAGCCGCGGGTTCCTGGCAACTGTCCAACCTGGCGCCGCGCATCATCAAGCGGGATTTCGACCCGGGATTCATGGTGAAACTGCAGCAGAAGGACCTGCGCCTCGTGCTCGGCGCCGCCTCTGAGCTGGGACTGGGCTTGCCCGGGGCGAGCCTGGCCCACCAGTTGTTCAATGCCATCGAGGCCGCGGGCGAGGGCGACGAGGGCACGCAGGCCCTGGTCAAATCGCTGGAGCGCATGTCCGGGGTGGAAGTACGCGGTTAAAGACGTCCTCCCTGAAGGAGATCGATGCGTTTCAGCGTGCTGGTGACCCTTTTCGGCGTCGGTGCGGTCCTGATGGCGGTCGCCGTCGTCTTCATGTACGGGACCGACGGATCGGGGGAACCCAGAACGCCGGCGGAGCACGGCAGGAGACTCTTCCGGCTGCAGGGCTGCGCAACGTGCCATGCTATCGGCGGAGGCATTTCCCGCGGTCCGGACCTGGCCGGGCTGATTCCTCGGCTTTCCGCCCGCCTGACCGACACGGCGTATCGGAATCACCTGGATTCGCTTCGAGTGGCAAGACCGGATGTGTACGCCTTTTTCGCGCCGCGGTACGAGCATGTGCTCGGTACGCGGAGCGAAGAGCGGATCAAGACCTGGTTCGCGGAGCATCTGCGGAATCCGCGGTTCGATCACTTCACGGGACTGATGCCCGACTACGATCATTTGACCGAGGAACAGGTGGATCGGTTGACGGCCTTCATACTCACGCTCAAGTAGCAAGGCGATTGCTAGTAGCCGGCCGGACAAGCTCTCCCGTGACCGGTTCTATGGCGGGCGAGAAAAACGACGACAAAAGTTTAGTTTATAAAGAACCATCCTCGCAGAACGGAGACTGAAACATGACAGACGCTGGAAAAAGACACAGCAGGACCATCACGGACGGTCCCTCTCGGGCCCCGGCGCGGGCTATGCTCAAGGCATCGGGGTTCACCGACTCGGACCTTGCCCGTCCGATCATCGGGATCGCCAACACCTGGATCGAGATCGGTCCCTGCACCTACCACCTGCGCGACCTCGCCGAATACGTGAAGGAAGGCGTCCGTGAGGCAGGCGGCACGCCCATGGAGTTCAACACCGTGTCGATCTCCGACGGGATTACCATGGGCAGCCAGGGCATGAAGGCCTCGCTGGTCAGCCGCGAGGTGATCGCCGATTCCATCGAACTGGTCACGATCGGGAACATGTTCGACGGCCTGATCGCCCTTTCCGGCTGCGACAAGACGATCCCGGGCACGGTCATGGCCCTCGGCAGGGTGAACGTGCCGTCCCTGATGCTTTACGGCGGCTCGATCATGCCGGGCAGCTTCCAGCAGCACGACGTTACCATCCAGGACGTGTTCGAGGCTGTAGGCGCCCACGCATCGGGCAGGATGACCGACCTGGAGCTCAAGGACATGGAAGATCACGCCTGTCCGGGCGCCGGCGCCTGCGGCGGCCAGTTCACGGCCAACACCATGGCCATCGCCTTCGAAATGCTGGGGATCTCGCCCATCGGCAGCGCGAGCGTACCCGCCACCCACCCGGACAAGCCGGAGGTGGGCCGCGAATGCGGACGCCAGGTCATGGAACTTGTGCGCAAGAACCTCTGCCCGCGGGACATCATGACCCGGAAGGCCTTTGAAAACGCCATCGCCGCCGTGCTCACCACCGGGGGTTCCACCAACAGCGTGCTGCACCTGCTGGCCGTCGCCCAGGAGTCGGGCGTGGACCTGCAGATCGAGGATTTCGACCGGATCAGCGAGAAGACGCCGCTGCTCGCCGACCTGAAGCCGGGCGGGCGTTTCGTCGCCAACGACCTGTTCGCCGCGGGCGGCAACCGGCTCGTGGCCAAGCGCATGCTGGAGGGCGGCATGCTCCACGAGGACGCGATCACGGTTTCGGGCCGGACCATCGCCGAGGAAGCCGCGGATGCGTCCGAGACGCCGGGCCAGGTGGTCGTCCGGGATCTCGAGGACCCGCTCAAGCCTACCGGAGGCTACGTGATCCTCAAGGGCAACCTGGCTCCCGAAGGCTGCGTCCTGAAGGTCGCCGGCCACGAGAAGACCCACCATCGTGGCCCCGCGCGGGTCTTCGACTGCGAAGAGGACGCCATGGCAGAGGTGATGAACGGGGGGATTCAGCCCAATGACGTGGTGGTCATCCGCTACGAGGGACCGAAGGGCGGACCGGGCATGCGCGAAATGCTGGCCGTTACCGGCGCCCTCGTCGGCCGGGGCCTGGGAGAATCGGTCGCGCTCATGACCGACGGCCGTTTTTCAGGGGCAACCCACGGCTTCATGGTCGGGCACGTCGCGCCCGAAGCCGCGGTGCGCGGTCCCATCGCCGCGTTGCGCGACGGCGACACCGTGGTCTTCGACGTGGCGTCCCGCCGCCTGGACGTGGAGTTGTCCGACGAGGATATCGCCGAACGCTTGAGCGAATGGACCGAACGGTCCTCCCGTTTCGGCGACGGTGTCATGACCAAGTACGCCCGGCTAGTCTCTTCGGCGGCGAGGGGGGCGGTGACGCGGGCCTGACCGGTCAGGCGGACCAGCCGGACTACAGGATCCCGCGGCCGAGCGCGGAGAGCAGGAGTTCCACGCCCAGTTCGGCCGTGGCGTTTCCCATGTCGAGTATGGGATTCAGTTCGACCAGGTCCAGGGCGCGCAGCAACCCACTGTCGGACACCGTTTCCATGAGCAGGTGGGCCTCCCGGTAGCTCAGTCCGCCCTTGACCGGCGTACCCACGCCCGGAGCGATGCCCGGATCGCACACGTCGAGGTCGAAGGACACGTGCACGCCCGCCGTACCGTCCCCCGCGAGCTCCAGCGCTTTCTGGGCCACCCGCGCCATCCCAAGCTGGTCCACGTCTTTCATCGTGTAGACATGGATACCGGACTCGAGCACCAGGTTGCGCTCGGCGGGGTCGAGGTTGCGTACGCCGACGAGTACGGTGTGCTCCGCTTCGACGGCCGGACCGGCCGGACCGAAACCCGATAGTTCGGCAGGTTCGCCGCCCAGTAGCGCGGAAAGCGCCATCCCGTGGACGTTTCCGCTCGCACTGATACCGGGTGTGTTCATGTCCCCGTGGGCGTCCACCCACAGCAGGCCGATGCGTTCGCCGTCGTCCCGGGCGCGTGTGGCGGTGGCCACCACCGAACCGGCGGCAAGACTGTGATCGCCGCCCAGGACGATGGGCACTGCACCGTCGCGGTGCACGGCAAGCGCCGTATCGTAAAGGCCGCGGCAAACCTCCGCGATGTCTTCGATGTACTTCCTGGAGGGATCGCCCGGACTGCAAAGTTCCCGGATGGGCGCGGACAGATCGCCCCGGTCCGTCACCGTTCTCCCCAGGGCGGATACGCGTTCGCCCACGCCGGCGATACGCATGGCGGACGGCCCCATGTCGACGCCGCGCCGTCCCGCGCCGAGGTCGAGGGGCACTCCGATGATGTGGATGGGGTTCATGGGACCTGCTTCCCCGGTTCAGCGTGAGGGCGTGAGGCTGTGAGGGCGCGGCCCGCCGGGACCGGCCGGGTCGAGCAGACCGCGCTGGACTCTGCCGAATCAGTCCCGCACGGGCAGTTCGCCGGGTGGTGCGATGCGGCAGCCGGGCAGGGTGCGGAGAAAGG
>JAPOYX010000065.1:0-1703 GCA_026706345.1 Gemmatimonadota bacterium
CTACGGCAGAGAGCTGCTGCGCATCAAAGATCGGCACGACCGGGACTTTTGCTTTGGACCGACCCATGAGGAGGTCGTGACCGATATTGTCCGGCGTGAAATCCGGTCGTACCGGGACCTGCCGCTCAATTTGTATCAGATCCAGACCAAGTTTCGCGATGAAGTCCGGCCCCGTTTTGGCTTGATGCGCGGCCGCGAGTTTATCATGAAAGACGCCTATTCCTTTCATACCGATCTGGAGGACTGCCAGCGCGAATACCGCAATATGTACGACGCCTACCGGCGGGTCTTTGATCGGTGTGGGCTCACCTACCGTCCGGTTGAGGCGGATACTGGGGCCATCGGGGGCAGTCTGTCACACGAATTCCAGGTGCTGGCGGACTCCGGCGAAGACGCCCTTGTCAGTTGTGACTCGTGCGATTATGCCGCCAATGTGGAAAAAGCCGAACTCGCCCCACCGTCGCCGCCGTCAGACACGCGCGAAGCAGCGCTCACCCGAGTCGAGACGCCAGACCAACGGACCATCGAGGAAGTCTCGACCTTTCTGGGTGAGTCCCCGGAGCGCTTCGTCAAGACCCTGCTCTACGAGACCGATACGGGTGCGGCAGTCGCCGCCCTGGTGCGGGGAGACCATGAACTCAGCGAGCCTAAGCTGAAAAACCTGCTCGGCTGTGAGTGGGTCGCGATCGCGGATGAAGAAACTGTCCATAAGGTGACTGGCGCCCCAACCGGTTTTGCCGGGCCACTACGGATCGAGGCCCAGCTCATCAGCGACCAGACTCTGCGGGGTGCAAGAGGCCTGGTGTGTGGTGCAAACGAGCGGGATATGCACATGACCGGGCTTGATATCGAGCGCGACCTGCCCTCCCTCCAGTTCGCCGACCTGCGCCGGGCAATAGCGGGCGACACCTGCCCGCGCTGTGAGAAAGGGCGGTTTACCGATCATCGCGGCATTGAGGTCGGTCAGACGTTTTATCTTGGCACGAAGTATAGCCAGGCGATGAATGCAACCTATTTGGATGCCACAGGCGAACAGCGGCCCATGGAAATGGGTTGTTATGGCATTGGTATTACCCGGACCGTTGCGGCCGCCATTGAGCAGAACCATGATGCTGCCGGCATTGTCTGGCCCAAACCGCTCGCTCCCGCAGACATCCATATCGTGCCGGTCAATTGGAATGACGACACCACCCGGAAGGCGGCGGAAGATGTCTATGCCAAACTCCGGCAGTCCGGGACGGATGTCTTATTTGACGATCGGGAAGAGCGGCCGGGTGTGAAATTTAAGGATGCCGACCTGCTGGGCATTCCGCTCCGGGCCACTATTGGTGGCAAGTCTTTGGCCCGCGGGGTGATTGAACTAAAGATCCGCGCGGATGGAACAATGACGGAAGTCCCGGCAGACCGGGCGGTCGAAACCATCCAGCAGGCGCTCAGTCATGCGGAGACCGCCTGAGTCCGGGCCTGTCCCGAGCCGAGTCGAAGGGAAGCGCGCAACACGATGGCTCCTCGTTCCGTCAATCAGGCAAAGAACACGCAGGTCCGTCCTCGGGTTTCCCGGAAAACAAGCCCCCCGCGCGCACGCCGCCGCCTGATCTTTGCGCTCGACGTTGCTTCACTGAAGGAAGTTGATCACTACGTTGCCCTGCTGGCCGACGAGGTCGGCCTGTTCAAGGTCGGCAAGCAGCTGTTCGTGCACGCCG
>JAPOYX010000065.1:1732-2358 GCA_026706345.1 Gemmatimonadota bacterium
CCAAGGGCGGGGCGGTCTTTCTCGACCTCAAATTCCACGACATTCCCCAGACCGTGGCTTCCGCCTCAGTGGAAGCCGCCCGTCTGGGTGTAAAGATGTTCACCCTGCACGCCTCCGGCGGTACCGATATGTTGCGGCAGGCCCACCGGGCAGTCCGCACCGTGTGTCGCGCCGAACAGCTCACCCGCCCAACCCTGCTGGCGGTCACCGTGCTGACGAGTCTGGGCCGGGACGACCTCAAGCAGGTCGGAGTCAGGGCTGGTCCGGCGGCGCAGGTCGTTCGGCTCGCCCGGCTTGCCCAGCAAGTGGGTATTGACGGTCTGGTGGCCTCTCCTCAAGAAATTGCCGCAATCCGTCGTGCCTGTGGAGACAAACTGACCCTGGTCATTCCAGGCGTTCGTCCGCAGGGCAGCACGACCGACGATCAGAAACGGGTTCTCACGCCGCACCAGGCCATGCAGGCCGGAGCAAATTATCTGGTTGTGGGCAGACCTATTCGGGATGCCACAGACCCGCGCCAGGCCGCCCGCGATATTGTTGCAGACATGACACGGGGGCTGAGCGGATGACCTCAAGCAGGTACACGCTCACGGCAATAGGACGAAGGGAAAGGAGGGGCATAAGGG
>JAPOYX010000066.1 GCA_026706345.1 Gemmatimonadota bacterium
CACCTTTTCGGGCGTCCAGTGGGGATAGGCTTCCAGCAGCAGCGCGGCGACACCCGCCACCAGGGGCGCAGAGAAGGATGTGCCGTTGAGGCGCGTGTAACCGTCGAAGCTGAACGGGTCCACCGTGTAGACGTCTTCCCCCATGGCCATCACGTCCGGCTTGATGCGGCCGTCGAAGGTGGGGCCGATGGAGGAGAAGACCCAGCGACTGCCGGATGCGTCGACGGCTCCGACGGAGATCACCTTTTCCGCGTCGGCAGGCGCCCCCATCTTTTCATAGGGGGCGCCGCCCAGGTTTCCCATGCTGTTCACGACCACGATCCCACGGTCCGAAGCCATGGAAGCCGCCCGGGTGATCATGGCGGTTTCGCCATCCATATCTTCATAGGAATACCAGTCGGGGTAACTGAGCGAACTGCTGATTACGTCCACGCCGAGGCTGTCGGCCCATTCCATGGCGGCCACCCAGAAGTCCTCCTCGATCTCGTTCTCGAATGCGACGGCCTCCGTGCTCGCGAGGAGGTAACGGGCTCCGAAAGCCGGACCGACCAGATGGCCCGGCGCGTATCCGCCGATGGTGCCGAGCACCGCCGTACCGTGACTGGAGTCCTCCAGTCCGGTGAACCCGGTTTCGTCCCGAAGGAAGTTGCGCCGCGCTTCCACCCGGGTTCTCAGGCTGTCGAATGCTACGTGATCCAGGCTGAATCCCGTGTCGAAGAGCGCCACGAGCACGCCGTTTCCGGTAAGCCCCAGATCGTGGAGTTCCGGTACCTGCAACTGGTTCAGCTGAATGAAGGAAGGACCGTAATCGAGTCGGGCGGACCGGATCGCCCGCAGCCTGACGTCCGTTTCCGCCGGGCCGGGAAGTTGCGGCGGGACGGGGCGCGGATAACGGAGCCTGGCGACCGCGTCGATCCTCAGCACGAAGGGCTGGCCGGCCAGGCCGTCAATATCTCCGGCCGGGATGGATACGCTCGCCGCGTTCAGCCAGCGGGACACCTGGAGGACCCTGCCCCCCAACCCTTCGATGCGCTCCAGGTAGGGATCGTGGACGGGGATATCCTCCCATCCCGCCAGCCGGTTGCTTCTTGTCGACAGCCGCCGGCGGGTGCGGGGCGACAGCCTGTCTTCAGCGGCCGCCAGCGCGGTGTCGTATCCGGCCCCCGGGGCCTGGCCTTTGTCCGCCAGGTAAACCCATACCTTCAGCACCTCGCCGGGCGGCCTCGTGGCGAGCATGTTCTGAAGGCGGCCGGAAATCCCCGGTTCGCCGCCGGGGGCGATCCCCCGCACCGGCTGCTGATCGGGCACGGGGCCGCCGTAAGCATTGGAGGTAACGAGGATGAACAGGAACGGCAGGCATCGCTTCATGGCAGGCTTTCATGTGGGCGGGATGGGGACGGGATCGATACCAGCGGCCTGCGCCCCGCCCTGACTGCTATTCGGTTCGGGCGTTGCGCTGTCGGACGGCCCTTCGTCTGATCAGGCACAAGTAGAACATGATCCCCAGGACTGCAAGAAAAAAAGCGCCTCCCAGTATCAGCGAGAGGTCCACGCCCAGGACGCCGGCCATCTGCCTTCCGAGGTAGAACCCCAGGACGCCCCCGATTCTGAACCGAAGGTACTCGGGGAGAATCGGGATCAGGCTCGCGGTGGCGGTTCCGGTAACCACGAGGACCAGGAGCCAGGCGGATTGCCAGATCAGTCTCGCCGGACGCTGCCCCCGGATCCTGTTCAAGGCGAGCAGGCCGATGAGAACGGGGACGACGTATCCCCCGTATCCCAGGACGAGCATCACGCCGTAGGATACCAGGGCGCCGGGACGGCCGCCCAGGTTGACCACTTCATCCGGACCGCGGCTTGAATTGGGATAGTCGTCTTCCGCGTGGGTTACGAGGCTGAGCAGGACGAATACCGCGACGGGCACCAGGAGAAGCCCGATCGCGTGTATGCGGCGTTCGATGGCTCGGCTGAACGGGGGGAAGCTCAAACGATACGCTCCCGTCAGGTGCTAATGGATCCCGCGGGCATAGTCCACGGCGTTCCGGAAGATGTGCAGTCCGTCGGGCTCCCTGCGGCCCTCCCGGGTCCACCGTGGATGATGGGTCGGATGGGTATATCGCTCCGGATGAGGCATGAGCCCGAAGATCCGGCCGGTTGCGTCGCAGATCCCTGCGATGGCGTCCACCGAGCCGTTGGGGCTCCAGGGATACCCGGCCTCGTCGCCGTCCACCCAGGGCGGATTGGCATACCGAAGGGCGACGTGGCCGCCGGAAACGAGCCGTTCCCGCACACCCCGCGAAGCGAGCATGACCTTGCCTTCTCCGTTTGCGACGGGTATGTATATGGTGTCCGGCATGTTTCGGGTGAAGACGCAGGGACTCCCGGGGTCTCTTCGCAGGTAGACCCAGCGGCACTCGAACTTGCCGGAGTCGTTGTAGAACACCGTCGCCTCCTGTCGCCGCCCGCTCGGTTCCGTCTGGGGCAGCAGACCCATCTTGACGAGCACTTGGAATCCATTGCAGATACCGAGGATGAGTTTCTCTTCCCCGATAAACGATTCCACGTCTTCCATCAGCTTGTACTGCATTTCGTTGGCGAGCACCTTGCCGCCGGAGAGGTCGTCACCGTAGGAGAACCCGCCGGACAGGACCAGTATGTCGTATTCGGACAGGCGACGGCGTCCCTGGATGAACTCGTTGATGTGGATAGGATCCACCCGCGCCGCACCGGCGAGCCGGAAAGCATGGGCCGTTTCTTCATCGCAGTTGATCCCCGCGGCGCGTAGAATCAGGACCGAGGCGGCAGGCATGGAAACTCCCGAATTTGAAAGGATATGAAAGGCGGATCGCCCGATCCGTTTGGCCCGCGCGGCCCGCCCGGATCGCCCGGATCGCCTGCTCCGCCTGCTCCGCCCGGTCGCGTCACCATCGCAGGGGACGCTGCCAGGCTTCCTTCAGCGTACGAAGGTCCGCCGATATGATTTCATCGCCCCGGAGGCCGCGTACGACCAGGCGGTCCTCTTCGGTAACGACGCCCACGCGGCCGAGCGGACTGCCGGCCATCCACGCTTCGAAGTCGGTCTCCCGTCCACTGGGCACTTCTACCACGAACCGGCTGTTCGATTCGGAAAAAAGGACGATGTCGTCGCGGTCCGCGCCCCCGTCCCGGGGGACGGCATCGAGATCCAGCGTCACGCCGAATCCGCCCGCGAAGGCCATTTCCGCCGCGGCCACGGCCAGGCCGCCCTCGGAGCAGTCGTGGCAGGCGGCTACCAGGCCCCGCGACATGGCCCGGTGCAGCCGGTTCATGGTCGCGCCCCCCGTGTCCGTGTCCAAGGTCGGCACGTTGCGCCCGATGAATCCGAGCATGCTGTAGTACCGGGAACCCCCCAGCTCATCGCGTGTGCATCCCGCGACGTATATACTGTTACCCGGCGCCTTGACGTCCATGCTGACTGCCCGGCTCACGTCGTCCATGACGCAAATGGCCGATATGAGCAGCGTGGGAGGAATGGCGATGGCCCGGTTGCCGTCGGAGAATTCGTTGTAGAAGCTGTCCTTCCCCGAGATGAAAGGCGTGCCGTAGGCCACCGCGATATCGTAACAGGCCCGCGCCGCGCGGACCAGCGCGGCGAGCCGGTCCGGCTTGTCCGGATTGCCCCAGCAGAAATTGTCCAGCAGCGCGGTCCGGTCGACGCTGCCGCCCACGCAGGTGATCTGCCGGAGGGCTTCGTCTATGGCGGAGGCCGCCATCCAGTACGGGTCGATGTCGGCGTAGGACGGATTGATGCCGTTGGCTACGATGACGCCCCGGTCCGACGAAAGCACCGGCCGCACGATGGCGGCGTCGCCGGGTCCGTCGTTCCGGGCGCCCTGGAGGGGCTTCAATACACTGCCCCCCTGCACCTCGTGGTCGTATTGACGGACGACCCATTCCTTGCTCGCCACGTTCCACGACGACAGCAGCCGCGTCAGGCTCGCCGAAGGATCGGGGCGGTCCGCTTCGGGGGGCTCGGGATGCTCCGGCGGGTCCCAACGGGCCTTCCGGGCGATACGCGGCACCCCCTTGTGCAGGAATTCCATGTCCAGGTCCGCGACCGTGGACCGTTCGGCGTCCTCCCGATCGTCCCTGTAGGTGACCCGCAACCTTCCGTCGCCGGTAAAGGCTCCGATCACCGAGGCCTCGACGTCCTCGCTCGCGCAGAGGTCCCGCAGGGCCTCGATGCGGTCGGGCGGGACCGCCAGGATCATGCGTTCCTGGGACTCCGAGAGGAAGATCTCCCACGGTTTCAACCCGCCGTATTTAAGAGGCGCCTTTTCCAGGTGCACTTCCGCGCCCGTGTCCTGACCCATTTCGCCGACGGCCGACGAGAACCCGCCTGCGCCGCAGTCGGTGATGTTCCGGTAGAGCATGCGGTCCCGGGCCTGCATCAGCACGTCGAGGATCTTCTTCTCCTCGATCGGATTTCCGATTTGAACGGCCTGCGTGGCGGTGGATTCCGAAGATTCGGTCAACTCGATGGACGAAAACGTGGCCCCGTGGATTCCGTCTCTGCCCGTCCGCCCGCCGATGGAGACGATAAGATCGCCGGGTTCGGCCGACTTGTCGACCCGGTCGACC
This sequence comes from Gemmatimonadota bacterium, assembly GCA_026706345.1. Classification (NCBI taxonomy): domain Bacteria; kingdom Pseudomonadati; phylum Gemmatimonadota; species Gemmatimonadota bacterium. Next base: position 4,621 of record JAPOYX010000066.1, read on the forward strand.
GGGATGATGGCCGCCGTGCCGCAGTAGACCAGCGGATTGCCCAGGTACCGCTCGTCGAACAGGATGGCCCCGTTGACGGTTGGTATGCCCATGCGGTTGCCGTAGTCCCGGACGCCGGCTACGACGCCCTTGAAGATGCGCTTCGGATGCAATACGCCTTCAGGCAGTTCGTCATAGGGGAAGTCGGGCGGCGCAAAGCAGAAGACGTCCGTATTGAAGATGGGCTTGCCGCCCAGGCCCGTCCCGAGCGGATCGCGGATGACCCCGCCGATGCCCGTGTTGGCTCCGCCGTAGGGGTCCAGCGCGGAAGGATGGTTGTGGGTCTCTACCTTGAATACGAGATGATAGTCTTCGTCGAACTCGATGATGCCCGCGTTGTCGACGAACACGGATACGCAGCGGTCTTCATCGCCCTTCTGCCGGCGGATATCCTCGGTCGCCTTCCTTATGGAGCGGGCGAAGAGATTGTCGATGCGCTCCGTCTTTCTGCCCGAGACGTAATCGATGACCCCGTTGAAGACCTTGTGCTTGCAGTGCTCGGACCAGGTCTGCGCGATCGTTTCGATTTCCACGTCGGTCGGGTCCCGTCCGATCGAGGCGAAATAATGCCGTATCGACCGCATTTCCTCCAGGTTGAGGGCTAGCATGCCATCCCGGCTCAACCGCATCATTTCATCGTCGGTCGCCTTCAGCAAGGGGAGGGTCTCTACCGTGTCGTCGGCCTCGTAGGTCATTGGCCCCCTTCATAGCATTCGTACCGTTCGATCACATCGTTGGCAAGCAGCCGGCGGCATATGGTGTCGATCTGAGGCCGGTCAAGCGGACCCCCCAGGATGTATCCCCGGCCCGTGTCCACCGATTCAATCCCCGTGACGCCCAGGTCGCGGCTCCCTTTCAGCGCCGTTTCGCCCACGGCGTCGGTCACCCCCTGCCTGAACCATACTTCCACGCCCCACTGGCCGGATTCGACCGGCAGGCCCGCGGCGTCGATTTTCAGATGTTCCTGAGTGACCGGGTCGGCGAGCAGACCGGTGGTGATCCGGTCGAGTTCGGCCGTCGACAGTTCCCCGTGGAGCGTGTAGAGCCGGACGTGCCGAACGCGTTCGACCCCGTTGATGCCTAGGTCAAGGATATCTCCGCGGAGACTTTCTCCCACGGCGTCCACCACGTCTTTCCGATTCGCTACGGCAATACGCCATGTTTTCGATTCCGCGGCCATCCGCCGTTTCCTTGCGGGAAGGATCTCCGGTCATGGAGGTATGCGTCCGATTTCGAGAGTGCCAATGTATCCACCGGTCCTTCTCCTGTCAATCTTAAAGGGAAAACACTTGACTTTACGGGCGATATCGGTTTATTTTGGGTATACTGGGAACTGTCACCCAGGCAAAGCCTTCTTGTAAGCCTGTACATGCTGGATTCCGGTTGTATTCGATGGCAACCCTTCTCAGTTCCCGTTGTCTGAGTGATGACGCAATTTCAGTTTTTGAACGCGCATCCGCCGGATTGTCCTTTCCGTTTGTCTGCCGATGGCGTCTTTGCCGCTTGCATATTCTGAAACAGGGTCCTGTATGGCACGCATCGTTCGGCACGCCGTTGACACCACAGAGGATCGTGATGTAACGGGAACCGGGCCTGCGTAGGCCGGAGCGGAAGGGATATCCCGCGCGTGGCGCATGGCGCGGAGGGGAGGTGAAGCAAGATCAGCACTTCATATCAAGAGTCCTATGGCAACGGGGCGAGATACGAACAGGCGCTGTATCGCTACCTGGCCGAGATGTCCAAGTATCCCTTGATAACGGCCGAAGAGGAGGTCAGGCTGGCCCGCCTGATCAAACAGGGCGACCAGAACGCCCTGGACAAGCTGGTGAAGGCCAATCTGAGATTCGTCGTCAGCGTGGCCCGGCAGTACCAGAACTACGGCCTGCCCCTGCTGGACATGATCAACGAAGGTAACATGGGCCTGATGCGGGCCGCCAAGAAGTTCGACGAAACCAGGGGTTACAAGTTTATCTCCTATGCTGTCTGGTGGATACGCCAGGCCATCATACAGTCCATTGCCAACCAGTCGAGGACTGTTCGGGTCCCGGTAAACCGCTCTGAAGAGCTTCGCCGCATCAAGCAGACCTCCAAGCATCTGCAGCACGAGCTCGGCCGCAAACCCGAAATAGACGAGATCGCCGAGGAAATGGATATCTCGGTCGACGAAATCAACGAGGCCCTCAGTTCATTCAGCCACTGCATCTCCCTCGACGTTCCCTTCAATCACGATGACGACCGCAGCCTGCTCGACCTCCTGCCCGACGAAATGCAGACGGCGCCGGACGAGAGCACCATGCTCCAATTCCTGAAGTCGGACGTGGGGAAGGTACTGGACACGCTTCCGCCCCGCGAGGCGGAAGTGATCCGCCTGTACTTCGGCGTAGGGTCGGAAAGGGCCCACACGCTCGAGGAAATCGGTATTCGTTTCGGCCTGACGCGGGAACGGATACGCCAGATCAAGGAACGTGCGCTGCAGCGTTTGCGGCACGCGACCCGCAGCGGGAAGCTCAGCCCCTATCTCCGGGACGACGACTGAGGGGGAGTCACCGTTCGAATACAGCAGGCAGCCCCGGCGCGACCACGCTTTCCCGCCGGGGTTTTTTCTTGAGAAATGGAACCGGAAACCGGCCGTTCCGGTTCAAATAAAAGGGTTGTTCCAGGCTGGCCGCGCCTGTAAGTTTCATCGTCGGCATATCAGCCGCAAGAGTCCGCCTCCACGGCACGGAACGAGGGACGAAACACCATGCTCACCCCGATCAAGAACCTGATTGCCAGCGCTTTCGGGACCAAGCACGACAGGGACGTCAAGCGGATGGAGCCCATCGTCGACGCCGTCAACGAATGGGCCGACGAATACCGGACGCTTGAAGAAGACCAGTTCCCCGAAAAGACGCGGGAGTTCCGGTCCAGGTGGGAGGACGGCGAGGAACTGGACGAAATCCTGCCCGAAGCCTACGGCCTGGTCAAGGAGGCGTGCAGACGCATGATCGGCCGGTCGTGGACCGTCCCCGGCCAGGGCGAAATGGTATGGGACATGACGCCCTACGACGTGCAGATCATCGGCGGGATCGTGCTTCACGAAGGCAAGATCGCCGAGATGGCGACGGGCGAGGGCAAGACGCTCGTCGCCCTTTTTCCCATGTATCTCAACGGCCTGACCGGACGCGGCGCCCACCTGGTGACGCACAACGAGTTCCTCGCCAAGCGCGACCGGGCCTGGATGGGACCGGTATTCGAGTTCCTCGGGCTGACGGTGGAATGCCTGGAGAACAACGATCCCGACGTAGAGCGCAAGAAAGCGGGCTACCAGGCGGACGTGACCTACGGGACCACCAACGAATTCGGGTTCGACTATCTCCGGGACAACATGAAGTGGCGCCTGGAGGACCGCGTGCAGCGGGGGCACAGCTACGCGATCGTGGACGAGGTGGATTCCATCCTGATCGATGAAGCGCGCACGCCCCTCATCATCGCGGGGCAGGTAAGCGAATCAAACAGCGGGAAGTACGCCGAATCGCTGCCGGACGTCCAGAAACTCATGCGCGCCCAGACCCGCTTCGTGGCGAAGATCATCGCGGATGCGGAAGCTTTGCTGGATAACGAGAAGGAGGACGACTACGAAGCCGGGACCAGGCTGTTGCAGGCGCAGCGGGGCATGCCGAAGAACAAGAAGCTCCTGAAACTGCAGCAGGAGCCCGGCATCAAGAAGCTCATACAGCAGGTGGAGGGGGATTACATCCGGGAAAAGCGCATGTCGCAACTGGACGATGATCTCTTCTTCACGGTCGATGAAAAAACCCGCCATACCGAGATCAACGAGAAAGGCCGGGAACTCCTTTCGCCGGGCGATCAGGAGCTCTTCGTCATACCCGATCTCGGCGAAGGCATGGTCGAGATCGAATCCGACGCGAGCCTCACCGAGCAGCAGAAGGACGAGCGGAAGGCCAAGCTGGAGAAACTGTACGCCGAACGCAGCGAGCGCATCCATAACATGCACCAGTTGCTCCAGGCCTACGCGATCTACGAGAAAGACATCGATTACGTCATCGAGAACGGGAAGGTCGTCCTGGTGGATACCTTCACGGGCCGGTTGATGTACGGGCGGCGGCTGGCGGAAGGCCTGCACCAGGCCATAGAGGCCAAGGAAGGCGTAAAGATCGAGCAGGAAACGCGCACCGTCGCTTCCATCACCATACAGAACTACTTCCGCATGTACGAAAAGCTGGCGGGCATGACCGGCACGGCCGTTACGGAGGCGAGCGAGTTCTTCGCGATCTACAAGATGGACGTGGTGGAAATACCGACCAATCAGCCCGTCCGGCGCATGGACTACGACGACGTGGTCTTCCGGACCCGGCGGGAGAAGTACAACTCGGTCCTGGACGAAATCGAGGAAATGAACACGCGCCGCCGGCCCATCCTGATCGGGACCACCTCCGTCGACGCCTCGGAAACGCTGAGCCGCATGTTGAAACGCCGGGGGATCAAGCACAACGTGCTGAACGCCAAGTTCCACCAGCAGGAGGCGGAAATCATCGCGAAGGCGGGACAGCCCGGTTCCGTGACCATCGCCACGAACATGGCGGGGCGGGGCACCGATATCAAGCTCGGCGCGGGCGTGGTGAAGTGCGACCGCTGCCACCTGGAAAACGGCGAGTCGCTCAATACGCCCACGGCGGAAGGGCTGACCGTGCGGGACTGCATGGCGGACGTGCCCTGCGGACTCCACATCATCGCAACGGAACGCCACGAAGCCCGCCGTATCGACCGCCAGCTCCGCGGCCGTTCCGGACGCCAGGGAGACCCGGGTTCCTCGCGTTTCTACCTCTCTCTGGAGGACGACCTGATGCGGCTCTTCGGTTCCGAGCGCATCGCGGCCGTCATGGACCGCCTGAAGATACCGGACGGGGAAGTGATCGAGCACTCCATGGTGACCCGGTCCATCGAACGGGCCCAGAAGCGGGTGGAGGCCCAGCATTTCGACATGCGAAAGCACGTGCTCGAGTATGACAACGTCATGAACCAGCAGCGCGAAGCCGTGTACGACCGCCGCCTGCACGCCCTTGAGCGGAAGGACCTCAGGAACGACGTCATCGAGATGATTCGAGGGGTCGCCGAACGGAAGGTCGCGGAATACACCGATCCCAAGACCTATCCCGAGGACTGGGAACTGGACGCTTTGAGCGCCGATCTGGCCCGCAACTTCCACGTGGCCGTGGCCGTGGCCGAAGACGAAATGGCCGATCTGAACGTGGAATCGCTGGTGGAGCTCGTCGACGAGAAGATGCTCGAATCCTACGAGCGGAAGGAAGCGGCCCTGGCACCCTCTCCCGACCTGATGCGCGACCTGGAGCGCCTGGCCACCCTGCACGTCATCGACAACGCCTGGCAGGAACACCTGTACGAAATCGACCGGATGCGGGAGGGCATCGGGCTGCGCGCCTACGGTCAGCTGGATCCCCTGATCCAGTATAAGAAAGAAGCCTACGCCATGTTCGAGGAGTTGTGGGACCGGCTGGACGAGGAGATCGTCAAGACCGTGTTCAACGCCGAGCTGGCGGAAACGCGGATGCCGCGCCAGGAAGCCCCGACCAACATGCGGGCGATCCACCAGGAAGCCCCGGCCATGGCCGGCATGGCCGCGGAAGACCCCGAAGCGGAGGCCGGCGTCCGGCGGGGGGGAAGACGGGGTTCGGACTCCGACGGGAATTCATCCCGGGCCCGGCCCGTCAAGGTCGACCGGAAAGTCGGCCGCAACGCGCCCTGTCCCTGCGGAAGCGGCAAGAAGTACAAGAAGTGCTGCGGAGCGGGCGTCGCCTGAAAGGTCCGAGGCGCGCGTCAGCCATCTGCAGCGCCTGAACTCGATCCCACCTGAAAACTGTCTTATTCTTCCTCGGCGCCGATCTGCCCCAGGTCCAGGTCCAGTTCGTCGCGCCGCTGGTTCTTGGTGATCCTTCCGTCCTGTACCCACAGGATGCGGTCTGAAACGTCCAGCATCTTCAGATCGTGGGTCGCGGAAATGATCGTCACCTGTTTTTCCTGGTTCAGCTCCCGCAACAGTTCGATGATCTCCCGTCCGGTCTTCCGGTCCAGGTTGCCCGTGGGTTCGTCCGCGAGGACGATGGCCGGGTCGTTGGCCAGCGCGCGGGCCACGGCGACGCGCTGCTGCTGCCCGCCGGACAGTTCCAGCGGCTTGTGCTGGACCCGCTCGCCGAGGCCCACCAGCGTCAGCAGGTCGACGCCCTTGTCGATGGCTTCGTCCGTCGCCAGGCCGGCGAAAATCATGGGCAGGGTGACGTTTTCCAGGGCGGTCATGACCGGAATCAGGTTGAAGGTCTGAAAGATGTAACCGATCTTGCGGCACCGCAGCCAGGCCAGTTCATAGGCGTCCAGCTGGGCGACGTCGACCTCGTCGATGTAGACCTTGCCCTCCGTGGGCTTGTCCAGCGCGCCGATCATGTTGAACAGGGTGGACTTGCCCGAGCCCGACGGGCCCATGATGGAGATGTACTCGCCGCGCTGGACCTCCATGTCGATGCCCTTGAGCGCCTCCAGGGAGAGCTTGCCCATCTGGTACACTCTCTTGACCCCGCGCGTGCGGACGATATTCTGCGTTTCGGTATCCGGCGCGTCCATTACCGCGGTCTGTTCTTCTGTCATTTTCCGCCCCTTTCAGATATCTGTTCGAATCCGCTCGTTCCGGCAAGCGTTCCGGGTGCAGTCCGATGTCAAACTTCCGTGCGCATGGCGTCGGCCGGAGGCATCTGGGATGCCCGGTACGCGGGGTACAACGCCCCGATGATGGCGAGACCCAGTCCGGCCCCCAGCGAATACAGGCCGCTTCGCACCACGTCCAGCAGAGGAAAAAGCATCAGGGGGTCCCATCCATAGGAGGTCATCATGGAAACCAGCATGAACAGGCAGCCAAGTATGACCCCGCCCACCGAACCGACCAGTCCCTGGAAGGTAGACTCCAGCACGAACAGCTGTATGATGAACTTGTCCAGCGCCCCCAGGCATTTCATGGTCCCGATTTCCCGGTACCTTTCGGTCACCGACATCAGCATGGCGTTGGTGATTCCGACCACGCACACCAGCAGGGAGAGGGAAACGAGCCATACCTGCTGCGTCGCCGAATCGCCGTCCGCGCCTTTCTGTTCCAGCAGCGCCCGGACCTGGGGGGAACCGCCTTCAACGAGCGCTTCGTTGATGGCCGCGCCGGTCAGGATGGACATGAGGAAGGCGATGCCGAAGAAGATCCCGCCGATCGTGATCAGCGACCGCCAGAACCTGATTCGCAGGCTGCGGAAACTGATCTCGATCGCCTTGGACAAGGGCAATGAGATCTGCTTTTCCGTCGTGCCGGCCGTCGCGACTGATTCCGTCGTCATGCGTTCTTTTCTCCTTTTCTGTTTGCCACGGCCAGTCCAATCAGTCCCTTTTCCGTGAGTTGCTTCAAATACGTCAACGTGGAGACTTCCGCTTCCTTGCGTTCCAGCTTGTATTCGTTCCGGATCGTCGATATCACGTGGTCCACCGTGTTCCGCCCGTCACATAGCCCCCAGAGGAACGAGCCGATCCGGTCCAGCACCACCGTCCGCCGGCTTGGCACGTAGAACACCCTGGACAGGGTATTGATCCACCAGGTCTTTCTCCTCGGGATGCCCAGCACGATTTCCCCGTCGGAGTTTTCTTCGCAGGTCAGTCTTTCATTGCGTACCGGCTTTGCGCGCAACAACTCCCTTCGAGGCAACGGGGGCGGTTTCTTTCGAAAGAACGACATGATTTACGACCCGTGGAAAAGATGCCGGCCATGGACGAGCGTGTATGCTTCCCGCAAGATCAGTGGCAAATCACAGTACCGGCTATCCCGTCCAGGAAGTCTGGCCGGTGCGTCTCGCCCATGTGTCGCAGCACGTAGAGCCTATTGCCATCGATACAATGCCAGCCGCAACAACTCAATGGTTTTTTGCGCGGACGCCGCCACGGCAGCCACGCCATCCGGCTGTGAACCGTCTCGGGATCCACGCCCTCGCCGGTCCCGCGGACGCCCGGATGACCGTAAGCGGAAGCGGAGCCATCGACCCAGTTGTCCATCTCGTTTCCGTAGGTATCCTGGAACCACTCCGGGAACGTCCGGTTCTCGAGGTGCATTTCGGCAAGGCTCATCCTTACCAGTTCCAATCTGGCGCCACCGTACTCAAATGTCAACTCGATCCGTCCCGTCAGAAAGGCATGCTTCACGAGGGCGCATTCGGACGGCAGTTCGAATTTCAGCCCGTACACGGCCCAGACGGCGGTGTCGCCCCGTGCGTGGTCGTCCAAGGTGTTCAGAAGCCTCGAGGCCTGGGCCATGATGGATTCGCCCCCGCGTCCGAGGACCTGGGCAAAGACCGTACGTCCGCAGGTTTCGCACATCCACAGGCAGCCATAGGCCTGCAGGGGGTCGCGCCCTTCCGTCCGCCAGTGGAACCCCTCCACTGTTCTGTCCGCCAGCACGGACTCGTCCTTGATGAGCCCCAGGTCCCGCCGGACTTTCACCGGCGGCGCCTTCTTTTCGCCCTTTCCGGAAAGATTCTTGAGATATCTCGCAACCACCTGGTCGACGGGTTCCCGGCCCCGGGTACGCTCCCACCTCAGTTCGAAACGGGGCATTTCCGTATCGTCGAGCCGCAGGTAGCCCGATGTATAATCTCCCGTTACCGCGCCGATACTCCAGTCTTCCGGCCGCTCGAACGACAGGTGATGCCAGCCGGTGACCGCCCATTTCGAAGCGCCGCGATTCATGTAAGCGTACTTTCCCGTCGCATTTCCCTGCGATCCATCGTGCCGGAAGCCCCGGGGACTCCCGCGGTCTCCGGACTGCCCGACCGGGTCCGGACCAGCCGCGCGAACCCCAGGACGTAATGAATGCCCGATCCGACGACGCAGCAGAGCGCCGCCCAGAGCGCCCACGCCCCATAAGGCTGCAGGTCCGCGGCGTAAAGGAAAAGCGTGCCACCCATGACCAGGGTGGTCAGTTTCCCGATCCGGTCGGCCGGCAGGACCAGGTTGCCGGGCCTGAGATAAAGATACGCGCCCGCCCCCAGTATGGCCAGGTCGCGGGCGATGACCAGTGCGGCCGCCCACAGGGGGAAGTCCCGAAACAGCACCAGGAAGACCGCCAGGCTGCCGACCAGGATCTTGTCGGCCAGCGGGTCGAGGACGAGCCCCCATTTGCTTTCCCAGCGGAAACGGCGCGCCAGGTAGCCGTCGGCCGCGTCCGTCAGAAAAGCCCAGCCGATGAGCGCGTAGAGGCCCAGCTGCGCATCCTGGGCGAAACCCCAGTATATGAACGGCACGGCGGCTATCCGCGAGAGGGACAGCAGGTTGGGCGGAGACCAGAACCCTCCCGTTCTTCCGGCCCGCCTGGTCCGCCTCGCCGGCCTGGTCCGCCCTGCCTGCCCGATTTGCCCGATCTGCCTGGCCTGCCCGATCTGCCTGGCCTGCCCGATCTGCCTGGCCTGCGCGTCCTGCCCGGAATCCGGACTCATGTCGCCGTCCTTCGCGGTCTCACACGGCCGCCGTGCGCCGAAGCATCTCGCGGGCGTGCGAGAGGGCCATGGCGTCCACCGTCTCCCCGGCCAGCATGCGCGCGATCTCCCGGATCCTGCCGTCCTCGTCCAGGTGATCGACCAGCGTGACCGACCTTCCTCGAGCCGACTGCTTCTGCACGGTAAAATGCGTACGGCCCCAGCAGGCGACCTGGTGAAGATGGGTGATGCACAGCACCTGGTGGTCCCTGGACACTAATTTCAAACGGTGCCCGACCGATTCGGCGATGCGTCCGCCGATGCCGATGTCCAGTTCGTCGAAGACCAGGGTCGGCATGCGGTCCGATTCGGCGAGGATCACCTTCAGGGCCAGCATGACCCGGGATATCTCCCCGCCGGACGCGATATTCACCAGCGGCTTGAGCGCCTCTCCGGCATTGGGCGATATCAGGAATTCGATCCGGTCCATCCCGTGGACGTCCACGTGAAAGCGGCGGCCGTCGATGCTCAGGGGGCCGTCCTCGGACTCCTGCCAGTCGATCCGGACCTGGAATCCCGTCTTCCCCATGCCCAGTTCCGCCAGTTCCGCCACCACCCTGCTTTCCAGTTTTCGCGCCACCTGCTTTCGCCGGTCCGACAGGGCCTTTGCCCGCACGGTCAACTCCTCGCGGGCCGCTTCTACTTCCGCGTGCAAACGGTCCCGCCGTTCGTCGACCGTGTCCATCTGGTCCAGTTCTCCGGCGATCCGGTCACGGTAGGCCACGACATCCTCGATCGTGGCGCCGTATTTCCGTTTGAGACGCCCGACGAGATCCAGGCGGTCCAACACCTCTTCCAGGCGCGCCGGATCGTACTCGACGCGGTCGCGGTAGCGCCGCAGGAAATCGGTGCAGTCGTCGAGCTGGTAGCGCGCGTTCCGAACGCCCCCGAGGGCTTCCCCGAGCGCGGGGTCGATCCGCTCCGCTTCCTCCAGCGCGCGGATGACCCGGACCAGTCCGTCGACGGCCGCGCCTTCCCCTTCGGAGAGCGCGTCGGAAGCGTCCGAGGCGACCCGGATCAACTGCTCCGCGTTTTCGAGGACGGCCCGCTCCCTTTCCAGCGCCTCGTCTTCTCCCGGAGACAGGTCCGCCTGGTCGAGCTCGTCCAGCTGAAAGCGGTAAAGCTCCTCGCGCTCCCGGGTAGCGGCGAGTTCATCTTCCAGCCGCCCCAGTGCCTCCGAACACTCCGTGAAACGACGGCAGGATTCGGCGACCTTTTGTTTCGGCGCTCCGGCATCCTCGAACCCGTCGAGGAAATCCCGGTGCGTCCGCGGGTTCAGAAGCGTCTGGTGATCGTGCTGCCCGTGCAGGTCCACCAGCAGGACGCCCAGGCTCTTGAGGACGGAAACGGGGACCAGGCAGCCGTTGACCGTGCACCGGTTGCGGCCGTCGCGGCTGACCTCCCGCCGGATGATCAGCGTATCCTCTTCCACGTCCACGCCGACTTCTGCCAGCAGGGCCTGCACTTGTGCGTCCCGCGCTCCTTCGAACAACCCTTCGATCGTCGCGGTCCGGGCGCCACTGCGTATGGCATCCGACGTGGCCCGGCCGCCGAGAATGAGTCCCAGCGCGCCGATCAGGATGGACTTCCCGGATCCGGTCTCCCCCGTGAGCACGTTCAATCCGGGGGTGAATTCGATGTCCACCTCGTCGAGCAGCGCGTAGTTTCTGACCCTCAGGTTCGCAAGCATAGGCCACAACAGGAATAGCGGTGACAGGCGGACGAGGCGGACCACACGGACCAGCTGATTCCCTCCGGCTGAGTCAGCGTTCGCCCCATTTCAGCTTCGAACGCAGGACGTCGTAATAAGAACGATCCATGAACCGGATCAGATGTATGGCGTGGTCCGCCCGGCAAAGCTCCACGGTACAGCCCGGCTGTATGACCACGTTTTTCTGCCCATCCACCGTCAGCAGGAGATCCGGATGGTCGGCCCGGACTTCGACTCGAATGCGGTCCCGCGCGGCGAGCACCATCGCCCGGTTGGACAGGGTGTGCGGACAGATGGGCGATACGACGATCGCTTCCATGTCCGGCGCAAGGATCGGGCCGCCCGCCGCCAGCGAATAGGCCGTGGATCCGGTCGGGGTCGAGACGATCAACCCGTCCGCCACGACGTCATTGACGTATTCGTCGTTGATGTAGATACCCAGTTCGATGACCCGGCAGATCGAACCCTTGTCGATTACGATATCGTTCAGCGCCGAAAACACTTCGCCGCCGACCGCGTCCCCCGAAGTTCCGTTTCCTGTCCTTCCTTGCAGGACCAGCCTCTTGTCCAGCGAGTATCTCCCTCCGAAGACCCGTTCAAGGGCGTCGCCCAGCTCGTCGGGGGTCGTCTGCATCATAAAGCCGAGCTTCCCGGTGTTGACCCCGAGAATGGGTATGCCGGAAGCGCCTACCAGGCGCGCCGTCTTGAGCAGCGTGCCGTCCCCCCCGATGGCGATGATCCAGTCCGCCTCCCCCGCGACGCCGTCGTCCGTATCGACGATCACGCAGCCCCGGCGGGACGCATAATCGCTGACCAGATCCGCCAGGTCGGACGAAAGCGTCGGTTTTCCGGACCGCGACGAAAGAAGCCGGACGAGTTCCGGTATCAGGCGGCGGACCATGGGACGGGCTGGATTGGCGATGATACCCACGCGATGCATCAGAAGGACCTTCCGATCAGGTATTCCGCCCAGTTGACCAGGTACCCCTTATAAGAAGAGTCGGGAATCGCATCGAGATTTCGAATGGCGTCGGCCACGCGCCGTTCCATGAGCGCCCGGGCGTGGTCGAGACCGCCGTGGGCCAGGATGAGATCGCGTACCTCCGCGATCTGGTCATCGGTAGCCTCCGGTTTTCCGACGACATCAAGCAGGAACCGCCTTTCGGCGGCCGAAGCCTTTTGGTACGTGTGCACGAGCAGCAGCGTACGTTTCCCTTCCCGCAGGTCGGAGCACACCGGCTTTCCCAGGGTGGCCTCGTCGGCCGTGAGACCCAGGATGTCGTCCTGCAGCTGGAAGGCCACGCCGCATTCTCCGGTGAAGGATGAAATCGCCCGTACCAGGGGGTGGGTCCGGTCCGGCGTGTTCAGGCCGATCATCGCGCCGGCGGCGCCCGCGAACGCGTAGAGCGCGCCGGTCTTTCGCCAGAACATATCGATTACGGACGCTTCGTCCATGCGTTCCATGGGGGCCTTGGCGTATTGGATGTCCAGGGCCTGGCCGCCTACGAGCGCCAGCAGGACCTCCGTTTCCAGGTAACGGATCAGTTCGATCACCATCTCGCCGTTGTCCGCATCCGCGTCGTACAGTTCAGACAGGAGCGCGGTGGCCCATCCGTGCTGCACCTCGCCCGTCATGATACCGATGGACACGCCGTAGTGGGCGGCTTCCCGTTCGTCGAAGGCCTCCGTGGCCAGCGCCCGTCTCCGGAACGCCTCGTGGACGGTGGGCGCGCCGCGCCGCAACGCGTCACGGTCCATGATGTCGTCATGAACGATGGTCCAGGTGTGGAACACTTCCACGGCGACGGCCGCGGGCGTCGCCGTCTGCTCCTCCCCGCCTACGGCGCCGCAGGAGAAATAGAGGACGCAGGGACGAAGCACCTTGCCGGACGCCTGAAGGTAGCTGAGCACCCCGTCGTGAATGTCCTCCGGAACGAACAGCGCTTTACGGCGGTCCCGTTCCAGGTATTCGTGCACCCAGCCCTTGCGCTCGGCCAGCGCTTCGAGGAATGCCCGCTTTTCCTTGGTATCTGCCATATGCCACACCAGGTATATAGTATATCGCGTCCGTGCCGGCGCGTCATGCGTCCCTGCCGGCAGGCCGAGCGCGATAGGCGGGACGATTCCCAATGAAACGGACGTCCTTCGCGCCGGGAACGCTCAAGGGAGGCGCGCCGATGTCAGAAGGACAGGTCGTCGTCCTGGCCAGCCGGTGTTTCGGGTTCGAGGGGCTCGATGACAAACCGGCCGTTCTCCACCCGGACCAGCTTCCGCACGTGTTCGTCCGCCGCATTCAACTGGCGCGTGCAGATCCGGGAGAGCTCGATGCCTTCCTGGAACAGGGCGAGCGACTCGTCCAGCGGAAGATCGCCCTGCTCCATGCGCTCCACGATGTGCTCCAGGCGCTTCAGCGCCTCCTCGAAGGTCGGTCCTTCTTTCTCATTCATCCTGGGCATCCACTGGGTTAGGTATGTTCCGGGGAATCTGATTCGTCGAAGAGACTGAAGGACTCTGCCGCCTCCCCGCGCCGTTTCCTGCGCGGCGCGGCCGCGATTGGTTCCGCCCTGCCGCGAATGTGTTCGACGCGGCAGAACGCCTCGCCTTTGCGCAGCCGGATGTTCACCCGGTCGTCCACGCTGAGTTCATCCGCGCTGCGGACGACGCCGCCGTCGGACGCCCGGTGGCAGACCGCGTATCCACGCTCCAGGACCGAGAGGGGGCTGAGCGCCTGGAGCCGGCCGGCCAGTCCGCTGACCGTCTGGCCGCGTGTTTCGTGATCGTGGAAGCATCTGTCGGCCAGACGGCGGGTCAGCTCATCGGTGAACTGGGCGTACTGTCCGATCTGGTCCACCGGTCTCCTGAGTCCGTAACTGGAGACCAGCGCGGCGACGCGCTGGCGGTGCAGGTCCATGTAGGCCGCCATGCCTCCGCAGAGCCGCCTCAATACGCTATCGGACCGGTCCTTCAGTTCCCGCAGGTCGCGAACGACGATTTCGGCCGCGCCCGACGGCGTGGGGGCCCGGTGGTCGGCGGCGAAATCGGTCAGGGTAAAGTCCGTTTCGTGCCCCACGGCTGAGACTACCGGAATGCGGGACTTGAAAACGGCCCGGACCACCGCCTCTTCATTGAATGCCCACAGGTCCTCTGCCGATCCGCCTCCCCGACCGACGATCAGCACGTCCACTTCGCCGTAGTCGTTCATCTCTTCGATGGCGGCGGCGATTTCGGCCGCGGCGCCTTCGCCCTGCACAGGCGCCGCCCGCAGGATGATCGAGACCCATGGCGCGCGCCGGCGCAGCACCTGTATGATGTCCCGTATCGCCGCGCCGGAGCCCGAGGTGACCACCCCCACGCGCTCCGGGAAGGACGGCAGCGCTTTTTTGTGCTCCTCCCGGAAGAGGCCCTCTTCCTCGAGCCGTGCTTTCAGGCGTTCGAAGGCCGCCTGGAGCGCGCCTGCGCCAACTGGCGTCAGCTGCTGGGCGACCAGCTGGTACTGCCCCTGTACTTCGTAGACGGAAAGGACACCCCGTGCCAGGACCTCCATGCCGTCTTCGGGCTCGAAAGTCAGTTTCCGGTTGGCCGATCGCCACATGACGCAACGCAACTGGCTGCGGTCATCTTTCAGGGAGAAGTAGGCATGGCCGGACGAGTGCCGTTTGTAGTTGGAGATTTCGCCGGACACCGACACATAGGGGAACGCTTCTTCGAGCAGCGTCTTGACCCCCGCGGTCAGTTCGGTAACGGTAAGGATACGGGTATCGGCATCGGTCCCCACGCCTGGTCTTCCTCCCCTGCCTCTATCGGCAACGCCGCTACCTGGCGAATTCGACCGCGCGGGTCTGCCGGATTACGGTCACCTTGATCTGACCCGAGTACTCCATCCTGACCTGGATCTTCCGGGCGATTTCCGTGGCGAGCTGTACGGCCCGGAGGTCGTCGACTTCTTCGTGATCGATCATGACCCGCACTTCTTTGCCCGCCTTCATCACGAAGGCCCCGGATACGCCTTCGAAGGAACTCACCAGCTTTTCGATCTCCCGGAGCCGGCGTACGAATTTCTCCAGCGGCTCTCTGAGCGCGCCGGGCCTGGACACGGAGAGGACGTCGGCGGTCCTGACCACCACGGCCATGGGGCTGGCCTCATCCAGGTTTTCGTGGGTAACGCCTATACATTCCAGTACTTCGGGCGGCTCGCCGTACTTTTCGGCGACCGATCTTCCCAACGCGCCATGGGCGCCTTCCGGGCCGCCCTCCACGGCCTTGCCGATATCGTGGAGCAGTCCGCAGCGCCTGGCCAGGGTCACATCCAACTCCAGTTCCTGCGCCATAAGACCTGCCAGTTCGGCCACCTCGCGGCTGTGATGCAGCGCGTTCTGCCCGCCCGTCATACGGTATTTCAACTGTCCGAGCAGGATGGCCAGCTCGGGGCGGACGCCGGTAACACCCAGGTCGAAGAGGATCTGGTCGCCCGTATCCTGGATCAGATCGTTGATTTCTTCCTGGGTCTTGGAGACCACCTGCTCGATGAATCCGGGATGTATCCGCCCGTCCTGGATCAACTTCTCCATGGAGAGCTTCGCGATTTCCCGGCGCATGGGATTGAACCCGGAGAGGACGACGGCATTGGGCGTGTCGTCGACGATGACATCGATCCCCGTAGACATTTCGAACGCCTGGATGTTGCGTCCGTCGCGCCCGATGATGCGTCCTTTCATTTCATTGTCGGGCAGCGATATGACCGATGTCGTCGTTTCCGTCACGTGATCCAGCGTGTACTTCTGCATCGCGTGCGTGATGATTTCCCGGGCTTCGATCTCGGCGTTCTGGCGGGCTTCTTCGATGATGCTGCGGGCCTGTTGGCCGGCTTCGGCGCGTATCCGCGCGTCGATGTTGCTGAGCAGCGACCGCCTCGCTTCTTCCGTCGACATGCCGGCGGACTGCTCGAGTTGTTCGGTCTGCCGCTTGACCAGCTGTTCCAGCCGCTCTTCTTCTTCCGTCAGTTTCTCGTCCCGCTCCTGCAGCGACTGGAGCTGCTTCTGAATGCCCCTTTCCTGCTTGGCCACGTAGTCGGCCTTGCGCTCTACATTCTGTTCCCTGATCGCGATGCGTTTCTCGGCCCTGTTGTATTCCTGGCGGGCCTGGTTACTCTCTCGCTCGAATTTCGCCTTGGCCTGATACGATTCCTCCTCCATTTCGATCCTGGCCGTGTTTTTTATCGTATCAGCTTCTTCCACCGCCTCTGCAAGGATGCTCTCTGCCAAGCGCTCCATACTGTCGGTCTTACGTTTTTCGACACGCTTTCGAATGTACCATCCGAAGAGAAACATGATCAGGGCGGTGCCGGCGTAGAGACTGATCGTCACAAGCATAGTGGCAGCCACCTTCTTCAAATATGATATTTAATCCGGACATGGTCCGTTCCTCAACAAGACCGGTCATGGTTTTCTTTCTCGTCATCCTGTTCAGGAATCGCGCTTTCCAGCAATTCGTCCATGCGCCGGATCAGATCCGCGATCCGCTCGTCGTGCATGGACTCCGATACGACCTGCTCCTGCTTTTTTTCACGTTCCTTGTGCAACTCGTCGGCAATCCTGATCGCCGTAAGGACCGCCACGCTGGTGAGGGACTGCATGGTCACACTGACGGGCACCTCGCGCATGCGTTCGTCGACGTAGGCCGCGATCCGCTGTATGTACTCGGCTTCCTCCTCCGCCTGTATGGGATACTCGGTCCCGCAGATGTTGACGCGAACGGTGACTTTTTCGTCATCCATCATGTGTTCATCCCCGTAAGCAGCCGATGCCTGATCGTACGCGATACGAACGAGTCTTCCGGGTCGATTGAGCTGGGGACAGATCTTACTCGATGACGTCGAGACGCGACAGCATGGTGTCTATGCGTGCCTTGATGTCGTCCTGCTTGACGCGCAACTCCTGATTTTCCTGTTCCAGCTCTTCTTTCGTGGTAACCGACTGCTCCTGGACGCGCTGCAGTTCCTGGACCTGTGACTCCAGGTTCTGATTCTGGCTGCGCAGGCCGGCGTTCTCGTCCTTCAGTCGCTGAATCAGGTCAATCATCGTTTCTATTCGGCCCAACAACAACTCTATGGATTGCTCTTGCATGATCCCTCCGCTGGAGTGGTTCCTGCGCGCCCCGACGACGCTAGGAGCGAAGTTCCGCCCGGTACCGGTTTACCAGCCGGCGCAGCACCTTGTCCTGGAGCCGCGTGACTTCGGCGTCCGTCAGCGTCCGTTCACCGGACCGGAATCGCATGGCGTATGCCATGCTCTTTCGGTTGGCGGCTATCTGCTCTCCACGATATACGTCGAACAGTTCGACGGCTTCCAGCAGGTCGCCACTACACGCGCGGATTTCTTCCAGTATGTCCCGGTGCGAAACCTCGTCGGGCACGACTATAGCCAGATCTCTTTCCACCGCGGGGTACTTGGGGGCCGAATGATAGGTCCTTCGTTCAGACGCGCCGCCAAACAGGACTCCGCAGTCAATCACCCCCATCCAGACGGGCTCCCGGATGTCGTACCGGTCGAGGATCCCGTGCGATACCGCGCCGAAACGGCCGATCCGCACCCCGTCCGCGAGCAGTTCGCCGGTCCGGTCCGCGTCGAATAGCGGGTCGTCATTATCATACGGGACGGTTTCGACCCTGTCAAGTCCTAACCGCCCGGGCAACGCTTCCGCCAGCCCCTTCAAATCGAAGAAGTCGAAGGCCCCCGGCGGCCCGTCCCAGTGCGGGTCGTGACGCTGTCCCGTAACGGCGATGCAAAGGTGTTCGGGCTCATCTGGAAGGCCGTCGGATTTCGGCCAGAACACGCGGCCGACCTCGAATATCCGGATGTCCCGCACCTTGCGGTTGGCGTTCCAGCGAAGCACGCTCAACATGGAGGCCGCGAGGCTCGTGCGCATGGCGGAAAGCTCGGGACTCAGGGGGTTGTCGATCAGGACGCTGGACCGGGAAGGATCTATGAGCTCGTTCCGGTCCGGGTGCACCAAACTGTGGGTGACCACCTCGGTGAAGCCGAAGCCGGCCATGGTGTCGCGCAGGCGCCGCCGGACATCCTGCTGGGCGCGGCGCTCCTCCACCCGCTTTCGCGCTTCCGCCGTCTCGTCATGACGAGGCACGGAGGGAACCGGCTCGATCCGGTCGTATCCGTAGAGCCGTGCGACCTCCTCGGTCAAATCCACTTCGCGGGTTACATCCCTCCTGAAGGAAGGCACCCTGACCTCGAGATCCGCTTCGGCGGTCCGCATAGGCTGCACGTCGAAGCGGAGTTTACGCAGAAACGAGGCGATTTCGTCCCGGTCCAGGGCGGTTCCGAGCAGTCCGTTTACGCTGCTCGTGCGCAGCCGGATCACCGGTTCGGGTTCAGCCGGGGTCCGGACGTCAATCATGCCCGTTGCCACGGCGCCGCCGGATACCTCGGCGATCAACCCCGCGGCCCTGCTTACGGCCGCTCCCTGCAGTTCCGGATCCATGCCGCGCTCGAATCGCCGGGACGCGTCCGTCTGCAGCTGCAGCGCCTTCGAACCCCGGCGCACCCGAACCGCGTCGAAGCAGGCGCCTTCCAGGAACACCCGGCCGGTGTCGGCCGTGATCTCCGTGTTCAGTCCGCCCATGACGCCGCCGACGCCGATACCCCGTTCGTGATCGGCGATCATCAATACCTCGTGGCCGAGCGTCCGTTCCACCCCGTCAAGCGTGGTGAACGGTTCCTGCGCCACGGCGCGCCGGACGATGATGCCCTGGCCCGCCAACCGGTCCAGGTCGTAGGCGTGCAGCGGCTGACCCATTTCAAGCATCACGTAGTTCGTCACGTCGACGACATTGCTGATGGACCGGATGCCGGCGGCTTCGACCCGTCTTTTCAGCCAGTCCGGGGAAGGCCCGATCCGGACACCGGCGATCACGCGGCCTACGAACCGGGGACAGTCTTCGGGTGCGTCGACACGGACGTTGGCGAGAGATTCGGCGGTGGGGCCCGATTCGTCGACACTGGTGGACGGCATACGCAGTTCGCCGCCCGACAGAGCCGTGATTTCCCTCGCTATGCCCACGAGGGACAGGCAATCGGGACGGTTGGTGCCTACGTCGATGCTCAGTACGGTCTCCGGTTCGCCCAGAACGTCTTTCAAGGGCAGGCCGGGCTCGATCGCTTCATCGAGCACCATGATGCCGTCGTGGTCGTCGGACAGGTTCAGCTCGGCCTCGGAGCAGACCATCCCGAAGGATTCCACTCCCCGGATCTTTGCTTTCTTGATCTTCATGCCGCCGGGCAGCGACGTCCCGATCGGCGCCACCGGCACCTTCTGGCCGGCGGCCACGTTCGGCGCCCCGCATATGATCTGGAGGGTCTCCGTTCCCACGTCCACGGAGCAAAGGGAAAGCCTGTCGGCGTTGGGATGGCGTTCCACGCGCGCCACGTGCCCGGTGACAAACCCCTCGAAGTCGCTACCGACCGTCTCGACGGCATCGACTTCCAGGCCCGTCATGATCAGCCGTTCCACCAGTTCCTCGACGGACCAGGGGATGTCGCAGTACGCGCGCAGCCACGAAAGGGGGACTTTGATCACCATGGGACGCTTGGCTCCTTACCGGACGGACGGCCCTTAAGGCCGCTCGAGCAGACGCAGGTCGTTTTCGAGGAACATGTGGATGCTGTCGATCCCGTACTTGAACATGGCGAGGCGGTCCAGCCCCATGCCGAAGGCGTAGCCGGTGTACACTTCCGGATCGTAGTCCACGAAACCGAACACGGCCGGGTCGACCATGCCCGCGCCCGATATCTCGAGCCATCCCGTGTTCTTGCAGATCCTGCAGCCGTCGCCGCCACACGCGATGCAGGAGAAGTCATACTGTACGCTGGGCTCGGTAAAGGGAAAGAAATCGGGGATGAAACGCACCTTCACCCGTTCGCCGAAAAGCCGCCGGGCGAAATGGGTCATGTCGCCCTTGAGTTGCGCCATCGTGACCCCCTTGTCCACGTACAGCCCCTCGCACTGATGAAAGGTGAAGGCGTGGGTGGCGTCGGGATTCTCGTGGCGGTAGGTGCGTCCCGGCACGATCACGCGCACCGGGGGCTGCTGCTGCTCCATGACGCGGACCTGCACCGGGGAGGTATGGGTCCGGAGCACGATGTCGCGGCCCAGGTAGAAGGTGTCCTGCATATCGCGGGCCGGGTGGTCCTGCGGGATGTTCAATGCTTCGAAGTTGTAGTAGTCCCATTCCACCTCGGGACCGTCCACCACCGAGAAGCCCATTTCCTGGAAGATCTCGCTGACCTCTTCCCGGATCAGGGTCAGGGGGTGCTTGCTTCCCCGGGGCGGGCGGCGCCCCGGAAGGGTGACGTCCAGGGAGCCCGCCGTGGATTCCCGTCCCGTGCCGCACGCCGCCTTGCGGGCCTCCAGCGCTTCGCTGACGGCTTTCTTGGCCTGGTTGACCCGCTGGCCGATCCGGGGGCGGTCTTCAGGGGCCGCCTTGCCCACGGACCGCAGGATCCGGGTCAACTCGCCGTTCTTGCCCATGTACCTGATGCGGATGTCTTCCAGGTCCGACGGGTCGGCGGCGCGGGCGATTTCATCCAGCGCCCGGGCTTCGATGGCTTCCGCTTCCTGTCCCATAGATGGTCAGGAAAACTGCGCTTTTGCCGCGTCCGCTACTTCGGCAAAGGCGGGAGGATCGTTGACGGCGAGTTCGGCAAGGACTTTCCGGTCGATTTCGATATGGGCCAGCTTCATGCCGTGAATGAGCTGGCCGTACGTCAGGCCGTTGAGCCTTGCCGCCGCATTGATTCGGGTGATCCACAGGCGGCGGAAATCACGCTTGCGCCGGCGCCTGTCGCGGTACGCGTACGCCCAGCCCCGGTTGACGGCTTCGCGGGCCGTCCGGTAGAGCCGGTTGCGTCGCCCCCAGTATCCCCGGGCAAGCTTGATGATTTTCTTGCGCCGCCTGTGCGAGGCGGCGGCGTTGGTTGCACGTGGCATGGTTCGTTCCTTCTCTGGTTCGGCGTCCTTCGCCGTCTAGTTCGGCATCATCCGCCTGAGGCGCGGCGTGTCGGCCTTGCTCGCCATGGCGGTACCGCGAAGGCTTCTCGTGCGCTTGCCGTTCTTGGACAACTTATTGTGGGTCGCATGGGAATGGCTGCGTTTGAACTTGCCGGAAGCGACCCGCTTGAAACGTTTCGCCGCCGCTTTCAACGTCTTCATTTTCGGCATGATCAACTCCTGGTATTTGCCGTACTTGCCTTACCTGGGCATGAGGACCAGCGACATGCTGCGTCCTTCCAGCCTGGGCCGCTGTTCAATGGTGCTCACGTCCTCCAGCATTTCCGCCATGTGTTCCAGCTTCTGCTGACCCAGCTCCACGTGGGTCATTTCCCGGCCCCAGAACCGCACGGACACCTTGACCTTGTTACCGTGCTGCAGAAAATCGCGGGCCTGGTTGGCCCGGTACTCGAGGTCGTGTTCGCTGATCTTGGGCGTCTTGAAGCGGATTTCCTTCAACTGCGTCACGTGCTGCTTCTTGCGCGATTCCTTTACCCGCTTGCTCTGCTCGTACTTGTACTTGCCAAAGTCCATGATTTTGCATACGGGCGGGCGGGCGTCGGGCGATACTTCCACGAGGTCCAGATCGGCGCCCGTCGCAAGTTGCAGGGCCTCCTTGGTATCCATGATGCCGACCTGCTCGCCTTCCGCGCTTATCACCCGTACCTGGGGCACGCGGATCATTCCGTTGACTCTGACGGTTCTCTTTTGAATAGTTTTCCTCCCGAATCCTCGTAACCTGGATTCACTTCGCCGCCCGGACCGTCCGAGCGATTTCTTCTTCCATCGTGCCGATCAGGGCGTCCACTGTCATGTTCCCCTGGTCACCCTCGCCGCGCCGGCGGACCGATACGTCGCCCGCCTCCATCTCGCGGGCGCCGGCAATGGCCATGAAGGGGATCTTCTTCGTCTCCGCCTCGCGGATCTTGTACCCGACTTTCTCGTTTCTCACGTCCGTCTCGACCCGGAAACCGGCGTCGGCCAGCCTGCGCTCCACCCCGCGGACATACTCGGTCTGGTGTTCCGAAATGCCGATCACGACCACCTGGACCGGCGCCAGCCAGGTCGGGAACGCGCCGGCGCAGTGCTCGATGTACACGCCGAGGAACCGTTCCAGGCTTCCGAGTATGGCGCGGTGGATCATGACGGGCCGGGCGGGCTTGCCGGATTCGGTGATGTATTCCAGGTCGAAGAGCTCCGGCATGTTGAAATCGAGCTGGCACGTACCCAGTTGCCAGGGGCGCTGCAGGGCGTCCTTCACGAAGAAATCCACTTTCGGTCCGTAGAAGGCCGCTTCGCCGGGCGCCACCTCGTAATCGACTCCCAGGCTGTCCAGCACGCGGGCCAGGGTCTCCTCCGCCCGGTCCCAGAGCTCGTCGGAACCGGCGCGCTTGGCCGACCGCGTGGACAGGTGGATGACGGTGTCCTCGAACCCGAGCGTGGTATAGGCGTCCGCCAGCATCTTGATGAAATCGTCGACTTCGTCCCGGATCTGGTCGGGACGGCAGAAGATGTGAGCGTCGTCCTGCGAAAAGGAGCGCACCCGCATCAGGCCGGCCGTCACCCCGGAACGTTCGTGCCGGTGCAGCCGGGCGAAATCGGCGTAGCGGATGGGCAGGTCGCGGTAGGAATGGTGGCCCGCCGCGTACATGAGGCAGTGGCTGGGACAGTTCATCGGCTTGGGCGCAAATTCCCGTTCGTCGGCGTCGATGGTGAACATCTCGTCCCAGAAATGCTCGTAATGTCCCGAGGTCTTCCACAGCCCGGCTTCGTATATCAGCGGGGTGATGACTTCGTCGTAACCGTGCTTTCTATATAGATCGCGCACGTAGTCGGTCAGGGCGTTGTAGATCTGGGCGCCTTTCGGGAAGAAGAAGGGCGACGCCGGCGCGTAGGGATGAAACATGAACAGCCCGAGCTGCCGGCCCAGCTTGCGGTGGTCCCGCCGCTCCGCCTCGGCGCGCCGTTCCAGGTACTCCTCCAGGTCGCTCTGGCGGGGATAGGAAACGCCGTATATCCGCTGGAGGCTCTGGTTGTTCTCGTCGCCGTGCCAGTAGGCGGCCGCGACGCTGAGCAGCTTGAAAGCCTTGATCTTTCCGGTCGACGGGATGTGCGGGCCCCGGCAGAGGTCGATGAAATCCCCCTGCTCGTAGATGCTGATCACCTCGTCCGCGGCGAGGTCGTCGATCATCTCGACCTTGTAGGACTCGCCCCGCTCGGTGAACAGGGCGCGGGCATCCTCCCGGGAGAGTTCGCGGCGCCGGATCGGCATGTCCGCCCGGGACAGCTCGACCATGCGGCCCTCGATGCGCTCGAGATCATCTGCCGTGAACGGCGCCGGCATGTCGAAGTCGTAATAGAATCCCTCTTCGATCGGCGGACCGATGGTCAGCCGCGCTTCGGGGAACAGCTCCTTGGTGGCCTGGGCCATCAGGTGCGTACTGCTGTGCCAGTACACCTCGCGGCCCTCGGGATTGCTGAAGGTCAGCACTTCCAGGGAGGCGTCTCCGTCCAGCCGGTGGTCCAGGTCGACCTGGGCGCCGTCGATCTTGGCCGCGAGCGCCGCCCTGCCCAGGCCGGGACCGATGCGCGCCACAGCGTCCATGACCGTCGAACCCTGCTCCATTTCGATCTGACCGCCGTCGGGAAGTGTGATCCTGACGTTTTTCAATGACTTGCTCCTGGGCAGTACTGTGTCAGTTCCAGGCTGGTCCGCCTGATTCCGCATGGCCTTTCCACCTACCGGACAAACAGAAAAAAATAAGGCGCGAGACGGAATTTGTCAATAGAATTACCTGGCCCAAAATCCCGTCAACGATCGAACAGACTGCCCATCATGTCGCTGTAAGAACGCCGGCCGTCTGCGACGTTCTTGCTGATCCGAGAATGCTGGTGCAGACCCTCGAGCAGGAATTCCATGGCGACGGCGAGTTCGGCCCGGCTTTCCGTTCGGATATGCTCGCCGGCCAGTTTCCGCAACCCGCCGACACCGTTCAACGCGCTGTAATAGGATTTGTCGTCCATGGTGTCCGAAATCTCGACTGTTTTTCCCTCCTCGAACCAGTCGAGGACTTCCCGGTAGTACGCGCCGCGTTCGTCATCCTCGCCGTAAACCGCGGGAAAGTAGTTTCCGAAGACTTCTTTCACGGCCCGCCCGATCAGCGCCTCGGCCACCTTTACCTCGCCTTCCTGCTCGCCCTCGTACACGAGTTCGAGCTTGCCCGTCATCGCCGGTATCACCGCGGAAAGATCACACATGCGGGGAACGACGGACCGGCGCTTCTGCAATATGCTTCGCTTTTCGACCTGGCTGACCAGGTTTTCCATGGCGGCGATGGTCATGCGCGTGCTCACGCCGGAAGTCTGGTCGATGAATTCGCTGCCACGGGCCTGGAAGGCGATCTCTTCCACCGTTTCGCGTATGAAGGACGGCATGTCGATGCGGACGCCGCCGGGCCGGTCGGTCCAGGCCTCCTGGTCGGTGATGGCCAGGGCGTACGTGCGGTTGACCGGATAGTGGGTGAGGATCTGCGAGTCGATCCGGTCCTTGAGCGGGGTGATGATGGCGCCCCGGTTGGTGTAGTCCTCCGGGTTCGCCGAGAAGACGATCATCACGTCCAGGGGAATCCGGACGGGAAACCCCCGGATCTGGATGTCCTTCTCTTCCATGATGTTCAGCAGGCCGACCTGGATGCGGGGCTGGAGATCGGGCAATTCGTTGACGGCGAAGATGCCCCGGTTCATCCGCGGGATGATGCCGAAGTGGATTACGCCCTCGTGGGCGTAGTGCAGCCGCTGAGAGGCCGCCTTGATGGGATCGATGTCGCCGATCAGGTCGGAGATGGTCACGTCGGGCGTGGCGAGTTTTTCGCCGTACCGTCGCGACCGGCCGATCCATTCGATGGGCGTGTCGTCCCCGCGCTCGGTCACGAGGTCCCGGGCGCGCCGGCTGACGGGCGCGAAGGGCGAGCTGTTGATCTCGCAGCCTTCGATCACGGGCAGGTACTCGTCGAGCAGCGTGACCAGCGATCTCAGGATGCGGGTCTTCGCCTGTCCTCGCAGCCCGAGAAGAATGAAGTCGTGCCGGGACAGGATCGCGTTGATCAGTTCGGGAATGACGGTCTGGTCATATCCGACTATGCCGGGAAAGACCTGCTCGCCGCGGGTGAGTTTGCCGATCAGGTTGTCCCGCATCTCGTCTTTAATGGTACGTTGCGGATAACCCATGCCGCGCAGCGCGCCGATGGTAGTGGCAGCGGTATAGTCCATTTGCTCCCGGGAGTCCGTGACGGGATGGATTCGAGGGAGGATCCGTGGCGTGGATTTCCCCTTCGACCGTCGACGGATTCTATCGCGGAAGGCCCGTCCTGTCAACAGTTTTTTGGCTTCTCCCAGGGGCCGTAACACCGTCTTTTCCTTTGACTTCGCCGGCCTTTCGGCCTATGTTGAAAGGTCATGAAGAATCTGATCCACGCAGTGCCCGCCGCGTTGCTGACCGTCGCGCTGATTGCCGTGGGCCTGGTCGAAGTGCGCTGGCACGTCATCGAACGGTTCGTCGGCGCCTACATGGATGCCCGAAACGATTCCCGCGACCGGCTGGAGCGGTTCGTGAACCAGGAAACCCAGACCAACCAGGCGCTGGAGCATGCGAACCGGTTAATCGAACAGCGCAGCCAGGTAGCGTTGGACACGGAGGGCGAACCCGCGGAATCGAAAATCCGGTATGCTCCGGCGTCGGAGATCGTCCGGCTGGAACGCGGACACAAGCTGATCATGACCCGGGATCGCTTCCTGGACCTTCCCGAACGGCTTACCGGGACCGCCGATCCTTCCGGGGAGCCGGCCGATCCGCCTTCGGGCGACCCGTCGTACAAACTGCCGGATGCCCGTCCGGACGCGCGGTCTCCAGCCCGGGTGGATTTACGGCCCGACGCGCCGTCGCCGTTCGAACCCGATTCCGTGGAAGGCTGGACGCGCACGGTCGTTATCCGGCCGGGGTGGATTCGCCGGGGCGAAGTCTACCTGGTGGACGACGAAAACTACATCCTCCACCGGATGCCGATATCGGTTGAACAATTCGATCTCATCGACGCGTATGCGACGGCGGCTGATGGACGGATGCACGAAGACATGGAGCACGTGTACGGGCCCGGGATGTTTTTCGAAACGTTGCGGAGCCTGGACATGGAAATGCGGGACGAAATCATCGATCCACTGCGGTTCCGGGAACTCGAGGCCACCGCGCAGCGGGTAGGGGTGTCCGAGAACCAGCGGATCATCCAGATCGAACGGTTGGTAGACGGCCGGATCGACGTGGTCACCATACCGGTATCCGCGGATCTGTTCGTGGAACTGTACGTGGCGCTGGGAGCGCTGTGATCCGTCCGCTTCCGACGGACCGGGATTGGGCGATGGATTTCTTTCGATACTTCAGGCGGATAGTGTACGGCATTTCCGGCGCGTTGCTGCTCGGCGTGCTGACGGCCGTCATTCTGTTTTTCTTCACCGTTCCATCCATTCCCCGCCTGCCGGACGACCTGAACGACATCTTCGGACAGATGACCCGGATCTACGCCCATGACCGGGAGGGCAATCCCCGCCTGGTCCATACCCTGGGCGGACATAGCCGGGTCGACCTGGAAGAGATTGCGCCGGTGTTCCGTGACGCGATCATCGCCACGGAGGACGCCGATTTCTTCAACCACCGGGGCGTAGACAAACCCGGCATCGTCCGGGCCTTCGTGACCAATCTCCTCGAAGGCCGGATCCTGGGGCAGGGTGCGAGCACGATCACCCAGCAACTGGCGCGCCACCTCTTCTTTACCCGCGAGAAGGTATGGATCCGCAAGATCAGGGAAGCTTTGGCGTCGACGCAGATCGAGGCGAGATTCAGCAAGGACGAGATCCTCTCCGCCTACTGCAACAACATGTATTTCGGTGCCGACGCCTACGGCGTTGAAGAGGCCGCGCAACGGTTCTTCAGCAAGCGCGCGAGCGACCTCACGCTGGGCGAATCCACCCTGCTTGCCGGCCTGGTCCAGCGGCCGAGCGACTACAACCCCTACTATCGCATGGACCGGGCGCTCAGCCGCAGGGAGACCGTGTTTCATCGCATGATGGACAACGGGTATATCACGGAGGAAGATGCCGCGCTGGCCCGGGAGGAAGAGCTCACGCTCAAGGGGACAAGCATCGGTCCGGCCAGGGGCCCGTACTACCTCGATTACGTCGAGGACCTCCTGGTCCGGCGATTCGGCAGCAACCTGGTCTACAACGGCGGACTCACCGTGTACATCGCCATGGACCTGGAAATGCAGGAACTCGCCGAGGAGACCATCAGCACCCGTATGGCCTACGTGGATTCGCTGGTCGGCGACCCGGCCTACGAAACGGCCACGGCGGAAGAGAAGAAGCGGGCGCTCGAAGCGGCGCTGGTCGCCGTCGACACGCGGACCGGAGCGGTTCGCGCCCTGGCCGGGGGCCGAGACTACACGGCGAGCGAATTCAACCGGGCCGTCGAAAGCAACCGGCAACCGGGGTCCGGCTTCAAGCCCGTCGTCTACCTGGCGGCGCTGGACCACCTGGGTTATTCCGCCAACACGGTCGTCGTGGACGAGCCCGTGGCCTATACCACCGAACTGGGCGATCTCTGGGAACCGCAGAACTTCACCCGGGAATACGAAGGGCCCGTCATCCTCAAGCGGGCCTTCATGCGTTCGATCAACGTGGTCTCCGCGAAACTGGTCAGCGAAGTCGGTCCGTCGAAGGTCATCGAGTACGCCCGCCGCCTGGGCATCACCAGTCCGCTGGAGCCCATACTTTCCCTGGCGCTGGGCACCAACGGCGTCTCGCCGCTGGAGATGGCTTCCGCCTATTCCGTGTTCGCCACGGGCGGGGTCTACCACAGGCCCTATGTCATCACCCGCGTGGAAGATTCCGAGGGCAGGATGATCGAGGAAACCGAACCGGAATCGCGCCGCGTGATCAGCGAGCAGTCCGCCTACCTGATGCTCGACCTCCTGCGTGGGGTCATAAGCGGCGGCACGGGCGTCGGTGTACGCTATCGATACGGGTTCACCGCGCCGAGCGGCGGGAAGACGGGGACTTCGAGCGAATCCAGGGACGTATGGTTCAACGGTTTTACGAAGGATCTCGCGACTTCCGTCTGGGTGGGGTACGACGATGCCCGGCCCCTCCTGTCCATCGAGGAAGACGAGGAGATTACCGGCGCTTCCGGCGCCATACCCGTCTGGGCGGCTTTCATGAAACAGGCCACGGCGCTGCAGGAACAAGGTGAAGTCCAGGCGATGATGGCGGCGGCCGATTCCGCGCGCGGCCTGCCCGCCGGTCTTCCGGCCGACAGAACCGGCGATAGTGTCGGACCGGACGCCGGTGAAGAAATGACCTCGGACGAGGAAGCGAAACCCCCGCCGGCTTTCCCCATGCCGCTGGGCATCGAAAAGATCCGGGTCGACTTTCGCACGGGCCGGTTGTCGCAGAACCCGGAACGCTCCCTGGTCGTGACCGTCCGGGGCACGAATCCCAGGGTAAGGACGGAGATGATCTCGCCGGACGGTGCAACACCCGAGGAGACCGGTATGATGGAGATGCCGGACGGTGCAGCACCCGAAGAGACCGGACTGATGAAGACGCCGGCGACGAAAGAACCGCCGGGTCAGGCCGATCGGGCGTCACAGGGGGAACAGTCCGCCGAGACAGGAGAGTCCATCCCGGAGGATTCACCGGGACCTGTTGATCGATAGGGCTGGTGTTGGAGGGGCGTGGGACTACGCAGGGGATCAGTTCCCGGGCGGGTGCTCCGGCCCATTCCGGTTGCGGTCTATCGCTTCCCGCACCGCGGGAATCAGGAACACGTTTTCCAAAGGAAACTCGGAAAAGGCGCGGCCGAGGAGGTTGATCCGGCTGTCCGTGTCGAGCCGCTTGTTGATCACGATATGATACCTTCCGCGGTATCGGCACAGCCCGCCGTCGCCATCCAGCTTGCCATATCGGACCCTGATCGACATCCGTTCCGCCAGATCTTCGAATTCCTGCAGTAGCGTCGTACTGTCCATGTCACACACGGATGTGAAGACGAACCGTTCGACCCGGCGGTCCTGCAAGCTCCCGGGAAGCACGGACCGTATTCGGTAATACACGGCGCGTTAATGTACGTAAAGTATAGCGGACGCCTGGCCGGGTCAAGAACCGAAGTCCTGTCGCGGGGCCGCGGCCGTCCGATGGAGCCCGGCAGGGCGCAGGTCTCAAGGGTAGTTCCAACCGCCCGTCGAGATCAAAAAACCCTTGACACTCGGTAGGCGGATTTCGATATTCCGGGAAAGTTTCGCGGCACCGTCCTGATGGGTTCGCGTACAATCAGCGGGAGTAGCTCAGCGGTAGAGCATCACCTTGCCAAGGTGAGGGTCGCGGGTTCAAGCCCCGTCTCCCGCCTTCGGACGTGGCGGCATAGCCAAGTGGCTAAGGCACGGGATTGCAAATCCTCGATCGCCGGTTCGAATCCGGCTGCCGCCTTGTATCCCTCCAGCCTCCTGTATCCCCATTGCATTCGATCGTGGCCGTCCTTCCCGGAATCGCCGAGTTCCCGGCGGGCGAACTGTGTTCGCGAGAGCAGTCGTCCTGCCGCGCGCGGCGACAGGCGCCGCCACGCGGTCCGTTCCTCCTTGCGACGGTCGAATCCCCTCCGTATAATAGCCATCGAATGATCACAGTTTCTGCCAGAACCTCACCTTAAACAGATTCTTGTGCCATGGTCGAAATCGAGTGGGTACGTCGCATCTACGGAGACGGCTGGCACAACGCCTTCACGGACTTCCAGTTGTTTCGAGGCCGGTACTACGTCTGCTTTCGCAACGGCCTCTCCCACGTGAGTCCCGAAGGCAAGGCTGTGGTAATCGCCAGCGACGACCTGGTCGACTGGCATCGAGCGGGCGTGCCGATAAACACCACGGGCGACGACCGGGATCCTCACATGATCGCGACCGCGGACCGGCTGTTCGTCTACGCCGGGAGCGTCGCATGGACCGGACGGTGGGATGACCCGGATGGTGGAGTCCGCATAATACAGACCCGATGCGCGGTCAGCGAGAACGGGGAGACCTGGTCCGAACCGAGGCCGGTCTACCGGGAGGGGTACTGGTTGTGGGGCGTCGGTCGCGCGAATGACCGGTTCTACGGGCTCGCCTACGGGAACGAACCGGGGGACCGGCATGGCCGGCCCAGCGAACTCCACCTGGTGCGGTCCGCCGACGGGCTGGACTGGGACCTGGTGTCTGTGGTCACGAAAAACGGGAGTGAGGCCACTTTTCGGATCGCGGCCGATGGTGCCATGCGCGTGGCCATCCGAGGCGGCAACGACAACAGGTTCACCATGGCCACCGCGAAGCCACCGTACACGGACTGGTGGCTCCAGGACCTCGGCAAGGTGATCCCGGCGCCCCTTCTCGTGGAAGTCGGCGGACGGGAATACGTGATCGGCCGGCAGCACCTGCGGGACCCGGGAGGGCCGGGTGATTCGGGCGATCAGGATGGATCGGGAGATCCCACGGACCGGGAACGGATCGTCGACCGGCGCACGAGCATCTGGCGGCTGGAGGGCGAAGGAGTCGTCCATGTCCTCGACCTCCCGTCCGGTGGCGACACGTCCTACGTGGGTGTAGTACAACAGGAGGACGGCGCCCTGTTGCTCAGCTACTACTCGCAGCACGAAGTGGAGACCGGCGAGAAACACTTTCTCTATCCCGCCAACATCTATCTGGCAAAGGTCAGGCTGTGAGCGGAAAGTGGGTCAGGCCGTGAGACAGGAACTCGGCCTCGATGCGCGTCCACGGGAATTAGAACGGGAGATACCATGCCACTAAGCGCCATACGGACAGGCGAGCGGTTCACCGACGACGAGACCGGGCATATCCGCCGCTGCTTTCAGCGGGACGGGTACTACGCCTTCGGCAGGCTGATGGAGGACGAGGAAGTGGAGGCCCTGCGCGCGGACATGCAGCGCAAGTGGGACGACCCCCGCATGTACGAACCGGCGCGGGACCAGATCCGCGGCACCAGCCTGATGCGCATGTTCGAGTACTCCTACGCCTTTCGCGACCTGATCGTCCGCGAGCCCTTCGCGAGCCTGGCGGAATCGATTCTCGGCGACGACTGCCACTGCATGTCCCAGAACGCGCTCTACACGCCGCCCAATCCCAAGGCCCTCGCGGACGGTCCGGGAGGATGGCACCTGGACGACCTGGTCCACTTCCCCCTGCCCGAAGGCGTGCCGCGCCATGACCCCGCAGTCCCGCCGCCCTGTTTCGTCGTGCAGATCTTCACGCCGCTGACCGATGTGGAGGCCGTCCGTTACGGCCCGACCCAGGTCGTCCCGGGAACCCACTTCGCGGGCCGCCAGCCCCACGAGCAGGACCGGCCGGAATTCGAAGGCCGGGGGCCCCACTCCTTCCTCGTCCGGAAGGGCGACGCCTACATGTTCAACAACCAGGTCTGGCACCGCGGGGCACCGAACGCGTCCGACCGCACCCGGCTCATGGCCGGCGTCACCTACAGCAAGCGGTTCATCGCCCAGAAACTCTACCCCTTCATCGACTACCGCATGCCCGACCACGTGTGGGCCGAGGCATCGCCCCGCCTGCAGCGCATGCTGGGCAGGCACAGTAAAGGAGCGTACGGCTGATGGCTGATAAAGCGACGCGGTCCGAACGATCCAGGCAGTCCGCGGAATTCGCGGGGCGCACCGCCCTGGTAACCGGCGGTTCCCGGGGGATCGGTCGTTCCACGTGTGTCATGCTGGCGGAACACGGCGCCCGGGTGGCGGTCAACTACACGCGCAACGAGGAAGCGGCGAAAACGGCCCTCGGCATGGTGGTGGAGGCTGGCGCCGAGGGCATGATCGTACAGGCCGACGTATCATCCGAAGCCGACGTGGATCGCATGGCCTCGGAGGTGCGGTCGCGCCTGGGACCCGTCGACCTGCTGGTCAACAACGCGGGGATCGCGAAGAACCAGGCCCACTCGGAGCTCGCCTTCGCCGACTGGAAACGCATGTTCGAGGTGAACGTGGACGGGGTGTTCCTGGCGACCTGGGCGGTTAAGGACGAGATGATCGCCCGTGGATTCGGCCGCATCGTCAACGTGGCTTCGCTCGCCGGCATCATCCTGAAGAAGGACATGATCCATTACGCCACGACCAAGGCGGCGGTGATTTCCCTCACGCGACACTGTGCCGAGGCCTTCGCGCCCCACAACGTCCGCGTGAACTGCGTGGCCCCGGGCCTGACCGATACCGACCTGGCCGGGTCCGGCAACCCGGGCATGATCGACCGGCTCATCGCTTCCACGCCCATGGGCCGCATGGCCCTCCCCGGAGAAATGGCCTCCGTGATCCGGTTCCTGCTTTCGGAGGATTCCAGCTTCGTGACCGGTCAGACGGTCACGGCCTGCGGGGGCCGGAGCTGAACAGCGGCTGCCGTGCCGAAGGACCGGGCTAGAGCGCCGGTGGTCCAAGCTGCGCGCCGGCGGCCCCAGCCGGGCGGCGTTTACCTGTTCTCGATCAACTGGTCCACCACGGCCGGGTCCGCCAGCGTCGTCGTATCGCCGATCTGGTCCAGCTCGTTGGTGGCGATCTTCCGCAGGATGCGGCGCATGATCTTGCCGGAGCGCGTCTTGGGCAGGGCCGGCGCCCAGTGGATCACGTCGGGTGTCGCGATGGGTCCGATGATTGAGCGCACCTGCTTCTTCAGGTCGGCGCGCAGGTCTTCCGTGTATTCCTCGCCCACGTTGAGGGTGACATAGGCGTAGATCCCCTGCCCCTTGATCTCGTGAGGGAACCCCACCACGGCCGCTTCGGCCACCGAGCCGTGGGCTACCAGCGCGCTCTCCACCTCTGCCGTGCCCATCCGGTGGCCGGATACGTTGATGACGTCGTCCACCCGCCCCGTGATCCAGTAGTAGCCGTCCTCGTCCCGCCGGCAGCCGTCTCCGGTGAAGTAATACCCCTTGTACTGCTGGAAGTAGGTGTCCTCGAACCGCTGGTGGTCCCCGTACACCGTGCGCATCTGCCCGGGCCACGGCTCCCGGATGGCCAACACGCCCATGATCCCGTTGCCCTCCAGTTCCCGGCCGCTCTCGCCGTCCAGCAGCACGGGCTTCACGCCGAAGAAAGGCAGGGTCGCCGAACCCGGCTTGGTGGGGATGGCGCCCGGCAGCGGGGTGATCATGATCCCGCCGGTCTCCGTCTGCCACCACGTGTCCACGATGGGGCACCGCTCCTTGCCCACGTTCACGTGGTACCACCGCCAGGCCTCGGGATTGATCGGTTCGCCCACTGTGCCCAGGAGTTGCAGCGTGGGCATGGGGTGCCTGGCCGGCCATTCCTCGCCCTCCCGGGCCAGCGCGCGGATGGCGGTCGGGGCCGTGTAGAACTGGTTGACGCCGTACTTCTCGATGATCTCCCAGCAGCGATCCGGCGCCGGGTAGGTCGGGATGCCCTCGAACATGATCGTCGTGGCCCCGTTGCCCAGGGGGCCGTAGATGATGTAGGAATGTCCCGTGACCCAGCCGATGTCCGCCCCGCAGAAGTAGATGTCGCCTTCGTGGTAGTCGAACACCAGGCGGTGGGTGACCCCGGTGTAGACCATGTATCCCCCGACGGTATGCTGCACCCCCTTCGGCTTGCCGGTGGACCCGGAGGTGTAGAGGATGAACAGGGGATCCTCGGCGTCCATCTCCTCGCACGGGCATTCGGCGTCAGCCTCCGCCATCAGGTCATGCCACCAGAAATCCCGGCCTTCCTTCATGGGAAACCGGAAATCGGGATCGGCCTTGACCCGGTCGACCACGATGCAGGTGGTGACCGGCTCGCCCATCTCCTTCTCCGCCGAGGCCATGGCTTCGTCCGCCACCGGCTTCATGAAGACCGGCTTGTCCCCGCGATGGGTCCCGTTGGTGGTGATGACCGTCCTACAGGTAGAATCCACGATGCGGTCCGAAAGCGAATCGGCCGAGAATCCGCCGAACACGATGGAATGGACCGCGCCGATCCGGGCGCAGGCCAGCATGGCGACGGCCAGCTCGGGAATCATGGGGAGGTAGATCGATACCCGGTCGCCATTCCCGACGCCCCGCGCCTTCAGCACGTTGGCGAACCTGCAGACCTGCTCGTGCAGTTCCCGGTAGGTGAGCCGGCTGTCTTCGCCCGGTTCGTTGCCTTCCCAGATGATGGCCGTCTGGTCGCCCCGCGTATCGAGATGGCGGTCGATGCAATTGTACACGATATTCGTCCTGCCGCCCTCGAACCACTTGATGGAAACGGGTCCCTTCCTCAGGTCGTAGTTGTAGGACCGGATCCGGTCCCACTTCCTGAACCAGTGGAACGATTCCGCCTTCTCGGCCCAGAAGGCCTCCGGGTCGGCAACGGACCGTTCGTATTCCCGCCGGTATTCGTCCAGGCTCTTCAGGTGCGCCTTGTTGCGAAAGGATTCGTTGGGCTGATACAGGTCGGACATGTTCGTTCTCCGGTCTCCGGGCTGCGGGTTATGCGATCGGGTGATACCGTTCAGTGCTCCACTTCCACGTCTACGCGGTCCCCGGTCGACACACCCAGGGTTTCCGCCGCGCTGCCGCCGTTCACGGCGATCTCGAGCAGTCCGGCGCTGTCCAGGATCGCCAGGGCCGCGCCGCCGGCCGCTTCGTCGTAGGATGCGCTGACCCGGTCCAGCGCCAGGTCGGCCAGCCGGACCAGGAACCGCTTCTCCCGGGTCGTCTCCAGGAAGAGGGATTCGCCGATATCCGTTATTATATTGCCATAGCGGTCGATATGCAATACGCGACCCGTGATCCCGCCTTCGCGCGCCACGGGTTCGGTGATCGATCCGGCGTGACAGTCTTCGATCTCCGGCCCGAAAGCGGATACGGGCGTGCCCACCGCGAGGTGAGCCGCCACGGGCGCGAAGACGTCCCGGCCGTGGAACGTGTTGCTGATGTGTGGCAGCATGAAACGGGTCTCTGTCACCGAAACGATACGGTTAACGGGCTCTCGCGCATACACGTGGGCGAAAATGCCGTTGTCCGGTCCCACGAAACGGTACCGGGGCGTTTCAACGATCAGGACCCGCCGCTCGCCGCCCACGCCCGGGTCGACGACGGCCACGTGCACCGTGCCCTCCGGGAAGTAAGCATAGGCGGTGCGCAGGACGAAGGCGCCTTCATCGATCCGCTGGGGCGCGATCCCGTGGGACAGGTCCACGATCCGGGCCTCCGGGCAGATCTCCAGGATGACCCCCTTCATGGTGCCCACGAAGGCGTCGCGGTGGCCGAAGTCGGTTATGAGCGTGATTACGGACATAGGTTGGCCTGCCCGACCAGGATGTTGCGGGGGACTTCGGCGCTGACCGGACGCCCATCGAAATCTCCGTACGTCTGCGTGACCTTGAGTCCGGCCCGGTCCATCATGGCTTCGAGCTCTTCCAGCGCATACATCCGCACGGACTCGTCGTAACTTCGCTCCGTGCCGTCCTCCCTGATCCGCACCTGCTTGTTGATGCGCACGTGTCCGCCCGCCTTCGACGGGTCCCCCGTGATCCAGCGCCTTTGCTCGACCACCATGCCTTCCACGGTGCGGCGGTCCGACGGAACGAGCGTGGCGATCACGTAATCGCGGTTCAGGTAGTCCATGAGGAATCGTCCGCCGGGGCGCAGCACCCGCGAGATGGCTGCGAGTACCCGGGCGTTCTCGCCGTCCTCCCGGAAATAGCCAAAACTGGTGAAGAAGTTGACGACGAGATCGAAGGCGGACTCCCCGGGCGGATCGCGCATGTCGCCCTCGATGAACGTGATGTCCAGCCCCTCGTCCGAGGTGCGGCGGCGGGCCCGTTCGAGCAGTTCATCGGAAAGGTCGAGCCCGGTTACCCGGAACCCGCGCCGGGCGAGCTCCAGACTGTGCCGGCCATCGCCGCAACCCAGGTCCAGCACTTCGCACGACGGAGGCACATCCAGTCTATGCAGGAGGAAATCGACCTGCCGGCGCGCCTCTGCGTCGTTCCGGTGGGGGTATACCCGCAGGTAGTCGTAACGAAAGGCGGTCTTGTACCAGTCGGATGCCGGACTGCGATGCGAATCCATGCCCACCTGCCGGGTTTTCGGGTTCCTGATTTGACGAGTTTTCAATATACAGCACAGCGGGTTCGCGTCAATCCGTGATTGCCGACCCGCCCGGTACTTCGGCGCATTCTATTGACAACAGGTACTCATACGTTTAGTTTTACCGTGTCGACTCACGGCCGCGGCGCCAGATACCACGGTCCGGCCCTGACTGGAGCATGTCATGGCAAGCAAAGACAGGCGGGCAAACGGTTCCGCGGACGACGTGGAATTCGAGAAGCTGCTCGACGAAATGGACGAACTGGGACGCCAGGCCGACGCCTTGCGTGCTAAGGTGAATCACCTCATCGACGAGATGCGGGAGAACGACGTCCCCCCTGAAGATGAAGCGGGCGAGGAAGTGGACGGCGTCGCTGTAGACACGGACAACGTAGCGGACGAGGAAGTGGACGAGGAAGTGGACGAGCAAGCGGACGACGAACCGGACCACGAAGCGGACGCGACGTAATTCCGCCGCGCCGGCCGCGAATCCTCACGTAACCTCACGTAACCTTACGTAACCCGTCGTACACGCCGAAGGCTTCTTGCCGCGACGGAATCGAGTAGGTCGCCCCGCGGCCGCGGACCTTGAGGCCCGCCATGATGGTGCCGAGCCGGGCGGATTCGACGGCGCCCATGCCGTGGGTCAGTCCGTACAGCAACCCTCCGTTGAACACGTCCCCGGCCCCCGAGGTATCGGACACGCGCTCGGGGACGTAGGCCGGGATTTCATACATCCCGTCGTCCAGTCCCAGCACGGCGCCTTCCGCGCCGCACTTCACCGCAACCATATCCACGCCCCGCTCACGGGCCTGCTCGATCACCGCGCGGGCGTCGTCCGTGCCGAAGAGCGCCTCGCTTTCCTCGGGCGCGCTGGGCAGGAGGATGTCCACGTGGGGGATGATCTCGTCCAGGGCGTCCCGGGCTTCCTCCAACGACCAGAGTCCCAGCCTGAGGTTCGTGTCGAAGGCCGTGGCGACCTGCCGATCCCGGGCGATTCGAAAGGCCTCCAGCACGGCCGCGCGGCTACTCTTGGATATGGCCTGCGTGATGCCGCTGGCATAGACGACCTTCGCGCCGCCGATGTAATCGGGATCGATGTCGGCCGGTTCGAGGAAGCTTGCGGCGCTGCCCGCCCGGTAGTAGGTGAACTCCCGTTCGCCGCCGGGCAGTATGGAGATGAAGTAGAGTCCGTTGGGCCGGTCCAGCGGGGTGGCGCAGGTGAGGTCGATCCCCTCCGACCGCCATGCCCCGGTCAGGAAATCCTGGAAGGGATCGTTGCCGACGTGGGTGACGTACCCGGTCCTCGCGCCGAGGCGGGAGGACGCCACGAGCATGTTCATCGTGTCGCCGGCGAAGGTGCGGGTGTAGGTGTCGGTACTGGCGAGGGGGCCTTCGCAGAACATCTCGATCATGCACTCGCCGATCGAGATGATGTCCAGTTCGGACGTGCTGTCGGATATCCGCACGGCGGATCCTACCTCTTCAGGCTAACGGCCACGCCGTCCCGCAGGGGGATGATCGTCGTCCAGACTTCGCCGGTGCCGTAGGCCTTCCGGTTGTATTCTTGGATGGCCGAGGTCCAGCGGTCGTCGGACGGCTCGGTCACGCGTCCGCTCCAGAGCACGTTGTCGGTGATCAGCAGGCCGCCCGATCGAATGCGCGGCAGCGCCAGGTCGAACACGCGGGGATAGTCGTGCTTGTCCACGTCGTTGAAGATCAGGTCGAAGCTGCCCCCGGTCTGCTCCAGCAGATCCAAGGCGTCCCCCACCTGGATCACGACACGGTCCGCCACGCCGGCGCGCTCGATGAACGCGCGGGCCTGCGCGGCGTTCTGCTCGCTGCCGTCGGAGTAGTACACCCGGCCTTCAGGGCCCACCGCCCGGGCGAGCCAGATGGTCGAATAGCCGATGGCCGATCCCATTTCGAACACCCGTTTCGCGCCGCTCAGCACGGCCATCTGGTGCAGCACGCGGCCGACCAGGGGGCCGACGATGGGAATCCGTTCCGCCTGCGCCTTTTCTTCCATCTCGGTAAGGACCTCGTCCCTGTCGGGCATCAGGTCCGTCAGGTAGCCGTCGAGCGCTTCCGTCAATACGTTAGGCATGGGGTTGTTGCTCCTGTTTTCAGTAATCAGAAGATCTCGACGGTCACGTACCGGCTGGG
This sequence comes from Gemmatimonadota bacterium, assembly GCA_026706345.1. Lineage (NCBI taxonomy): Bacteria > Pseudomonadati > Gemmatimonadota > Gemmatimonadota bacterium. The sequence goes on from JAPOYX010000066.1 coordinate 43,327, forward strand.
ATTCGATCTCAAATCAACGACGAGTTCGTCCAGGTTGGTCACCAGGCGGTCCATTTTGCCGGCCACGCGGACGGCGTCCTCGTACAGCCGTTCATCCTGAAGCAGTCTCCCGATCGTACCTTCACCTCGGTCGAGGCGGGTTATGATGTTGTCGAGCGCTGTCGTGGTGCTCTGCAGCTCGTCCATCATGGCGCTCAACCGGCCGGAAGTACTTTCCAGGTTATCCAAGGTGCTCGACACCTTGGACCGCTCGGTTTCGCTCAGATCCCTCACGTTGCTCACCAGCGAATCCATGTTCGCCACGACCCGGTTGATCTGGCCGCTCTCCCGTTTCAGGGTCTCCTGCAACTCGACGGTCAGGTCGTGTACGCCGGCCAGACTGCTCTTGATCGACTTGTCCCGCTCGGGGTCCAGGAGGATGTTGGCGTTTTTAAGCAGGTCGCGCATGTTGAGGGTGACGGAGTCGACCTGCGTGAACATATCGGAGATCCCCGGCGCGGCCGTACCCTGGATCGTGCCCCCCGGCGGGATCAGTTCCGAACTGATGCCCTTGCGGATGTTGATGGATTTCTCGCCCATGACGCTGCGCGATATCACCTCCACCTGCGAATCCACGGGGATCTCATAGGGCTCGTCGATACGCAGGGTGACGATGGGCGTCAGGTTGTCGAGCGACACGGCCTCCACCTTGCCGATGCGCACGCCACCCACGAGGATCGGGTCGGAGGATTTGACCCCGACATCGCTGCTCAGGCGCACGTCGACGAGGTAGGTATCCCCCGTTACTCGCCATTCCTTAAGATAGAAGAGGCCCCAGACGAATATGATGATCGCCAGGAGAAAGACCATGCCCAGTTTCGCCTCGTCGGGCAGTAGACTGTTTTTAGAGTACGTCACGTCGCACCCCCCGGTTTACAGTATCGTCCTGGCCAGTATATAGTCCAGGCACAAGATCAGAATGCACGACACCACCACCGTGTTGGTGGTCGCTTTGCCCACGCCTTCCGCGCCCGAACCCGGCTTCACCTTGAACCCCTGGTAACAGGCGACCGTGGTGATCGTAATCCCGAAGCAAAAGGCCTTGGACAGCCCGAAGAAGGCGTCCTTGGTCCGGAAGAACTCCCGCATGCCGCGCTCGAAGTCCGGGATGCTCACCTGCATCCGGTCGAGGGCTGCGACCATGCCGGACAGCGTGCCGATCAGGTCGGCGAAGACCACGAGGACCGGCAGCATGAACATGCCCGCGATGATGCGGGGAATCGCCAGGTAGACGATGGGGTTCATGGCCATCACCTCGTAGGCGTCGATCTGCTCCGTTACCCGCATCGTGCCGAGTTCCGCCGCGATGGTGGCGCCCACCCGTCCCGACAGCACCAGGGCGCCCAGGACCGGCGCGAGTTCGAGGACCACCGAAGACAGGACGACGCTGCCCACCAGGTAGGCGGGCACGTATCCCTGGAACTGGTACCCGGTCTGCACCGCGGTCACCAGGCCGGCGAAGAAGGCGATGATCAGGACGATCGGCATGGAATGTATGCCGATCTCGAACATCTGGTGGACCATCAATCCCCAGTACGTCCGGATCTTCGGCAGGTTCCGGACGACTTCGACCATCATCATGCCGAAGTCGCCGATATTCGTCAGCGCCCAGAGGACGCGCCTGCCAAGGAAGGAGAGGAAAGCAGTCATAGTCGGCTTAAAGGGCCGCGCGGCTGCAGGACGACGCAGTCACGCGGCTGCAGGACGACGCAGTCACGCGGCT
>JAPOYX010000067.1:0-285 GCA_026706345.1 Gemmatimonadota bacterium
GGACGAACTCGGCGTCCTTCAACTTGCCTATGCATTCGAACAGGCGACCCAGACCTGGAAGAGGCGCCCGCCTGTGGCCGAGGTATGAGCAGGCCCGTTTCATCGCGTATCCAGCACGGCGGTACGCTAATTCATTTCGGTTCATATTCCCTTGTAAATGGGACGTGGGGTCCAACGGATACCGGAGGGGACCGCCATGCCCACTAAGGCGGAAATCGTCATCTTCGGCGCGGGCATAGCCGGCGGCCACGCCGGCTATGAATCGTTGGTCGGCAGACCGAGATC
>JAPOYX010000067.1:295-19145 GCA_026706345.1 Gemmatimonadota bacterium
CCGGCGTGGCCGCCGCGTATCATCTCGTCGTTCGAAGCGGCGTGCGGAACGTCGTGCTCGTCGACGAAAGGCCGCCCCTTTCACTGACCAGCGCCGTCGGCACCGAAGCCTACCGGAACTGGTGGCCCGACCTGCTCATGTTCCGGTTCATGGACCGGAGCATCGACCTGACGGAGGAACTTGCGGCGGAGAGCGGGAACGCGGTTAGGATGAACCGGAGGGGCTACGCTTTCCTGACCGGCGACCGGCACCGCATCCCGGAGCTCGAAAAAGAAGCGGAAACGGTGTCCGCCCTGGGCGGTGGTGCGTTGCGCGTGCATCGCGACGGCGGGTCCTATGTGCCTTCGCGGCCTGAGGGACTGCAACCGGACCTGGAGGGCGCCGATCTCGTGCTGGATACGGGGACGATCTCGAGGCTGTTCCCCTTTCTCACGGACGATACGGTCGCCATGCTGCACGTGCGTCGCTGCGGCTGGCTGGACGTCCCGTCGCTCGGCCGGTGGATGCTCGGCCGCATCGTTTCCGGGGGCGGGAGGGTCGTCAGGGACAGGGTCACGGACGTCGACACGAAGAACAACCGGGTCGCGGACGTAAGGCTGGATTCCGGATCGGTGATCGAAACCGAAAAACTCATCCTCGCTGCGGGACCGCTGGTCAGAGAGGCCGGCCGGATGCTGGATTTGGAAATCCCGGTCTTCATGGAACAGCACGGAAAGATCATCGTGGAGGATACGGCGGGCGTGCTTCCCGCCGCCGCGCCCATGCTGATCTGGACGGACCCCATCGAGCTGGTCTGGGGCGAAGAAGAAAGGCGACGACTTTCCTCCAGTCCCGACAACCGTCATCTCCTTGACACCTTTCCGGCGGGACTCCATATCCGTCCCCGGTTCCGGGACGGAAAACAGACTTTTCTGGGCATCTGGACCTATGACGTCGTGCCAAGGGAGGCGGTATTCCCTCCTGCCTTCGATCCGGCCTACCCAGTCATCGTCCTGCGCGGACTCGCCCGGATGATCCCGGACATGAGGGCGTATTTCGATACGGCCGATGCACTGCCGGTCGACGGCGGTTACTATTGCAAGACCCCGGACAATCGGCCGCTGATCGGACCGCTGCCCGTTGAAGGCGCATACATTGCCGGGGCGCTTTCGGGCTACGGCGTGATGGGTTCGCAGGCGGCGGGAGAACTGGTCGCGTCTCACGTCACCGGCACCTCGTTGCCCGACTACGCGCAGGCCTTCTCCTTTGATCGTTTCGACGGTCTTTCGGCCGCCGATATGACAGACATGCGGGATGCGACGCGCGGACAGTTGTGACAGACATGTGTGACGCCACCCGCGAACAGTTGTAGAGGTATACGCGGTTTTCTGCGAAATGGCCGGATCGCGGCACGTGTAGCAAGGGAATCCCGATGAACGCTTTGATGATCCAGGGCACGGCCTCGGGCGTCGGCAAATCGCTGCTGGCCGCGGGGTTGTGCCGGTTGCTCGCGCGTTCCGGTGTGAAAGTGGCTCCCTTCAAACCGCAGAACATGAGCAACGCGTCCTCCGCCTGTCCCTCCGGCGGCGAAATCGGACGCGCGCAGGCCCTGCAGGCCTTCGCTTCCGGAGTTGCGCCCACCGTGGACATGAACCCCGTCCTGATCAAGCCTGAGGCCGACAACGTAGCGCAGCTCGTCGTGTGCGGCGAGGTGCGGGGCAAGCTCATGGCCGGTCGGTTCAAGGAAGACCGGGGCAGCCTGATGCCTGAGGTGCTGGCGGCGTTCAACCGGCTCCGCCGTGCCCATGAATGGGTCGTCGTGGAAGGCGCGGGATCGCCGGCGGAACCCAATCTTCGCGAGGGGGACATCGCCAACATGGGTTTCGCCCGGGCGGCCGGCCTTCCGGTATGGCTGGTCGGAGACATAGACCGCGGGGGCGTTTTCGCCGCCCTGCTCGGCACGATGGCGGCCCTGGAAGCGCATGACCGCAGGCTCGTGGAGGCGATGATCGTCAATCGATTCAGAGGCGAAGCGTCCCTCCTGGGCGACGTATTCAAATGGCTTGAAAACCGTACGGGCACGCCCGTACTCGGCTGGTTGCCGTACTTTCAGGATCTGGGACTCCCGGAAGAAGACACCCCCTATAAGGGCATGGATCGTTCGTGGCGTGCTGCGAAGCTCGGGGACTCATCTGAGTTTCGTGTCGCCGGGATTCACTATCCGAGAGCGAGCAATACGACCGACCTGGATCCCTTCCTGCACGATCCGGAGGTGATTTTCGCCTGGCTGCGCGATCCCTCGGAATTGACTGGCCGGCATGGATGGGATCTGGTCGTCCTGCCCGGCTCGAAGTCCACGTCCGCCGATCTCGAGTGGCTGAGGGAGCGCGGCTGGCTTCCGGCCCTCGAACGGCACCTCAGATACGGAGGGTGCGTGCTGGGCATTTGCGGCGGAGCGCAAATGCTCGGGAGACGCCTCCTAGATCCCGAGGGGATAGAAGGACCAGCCGAGACGGAAGGCTTGGCCTGGCTGCCGATCGAAACCGAGATGCAGCCGGACAAGCGGGTTCGTCCGTTGACGGCCCGGGCAAGATGGCCTGCTGATCTACCGTTCACCGGGTACGAGATCCGGCACGGTCGGAGCAGCGAGGATCCCGATCTGTTCCCCTTTTGCGCACGCTCCGACGATGGCCGGGTGCTGGGCACGTTCATCCATGGACTCTTCGATGACGGGAAGTATCGTGGCGCGGTACTCGAATCCTGGCTGAACTGGAAGAGCAACACGGAAGAGCATATCACGGCACGGTGGACTCGCGACCTGGATCGGATTGCCGATGCTATGGCTGAAAATCTGGACCTCTCGCTCCTGACGAGCAGAATCGGAATCAGTCTGGGTTGAAGCATCACTTCCAGTGTATTTTGTATTGGTACTGTATCGGGGCCATGGTATAATCTCTGTTCGATTTACATGCTATCCCCATACCCCGACGAATGGGAAGATTCGTCCTGAACGTGAACGGAGGTGTCATGTCAGCGTATGATTTCGACCTGCTCATACGCGCGGGCCGCGTGTTCTGCGCGGACTCGGAATTCGACGGACCAGGTGCCGTGGCGTTGAAAGACGGCCGCATAGCGGCATCCGGACCCGGTGTCGACGGATCCGCGGCCATGACGTTCGACTTCCCCGACGCCGTGGCGTTGCCGGGACTGGTGGACCTGCACGCCCATCCCGCGCGGGGCGGCTCACGTTACGGCGTCGACCCTGACGCCCACTTCCTGTCCCGGGGCGTCACGACGGTCATGTCCCAGGGCGACGCCGGCGCCGACAACTGGCCGGCCTACCTGGACCGCGTGATCCGGGCATGCAGGACGCGGGTGATCCTCGCCATCAATCTCTCGATTCACGGGGAGTCTCATCCGGATGCCTGCTTCCCCGACCTGGAAGCCGCGGACGTGGAGGCCTGCGTTTCGGCCATCGAATCCGGAGGAGACGCCATCTGGGGTATCGCGGCCAACACGGGCCCCAGCAACCCCACGCCGCCCAGGGAGATTATGAAACGCGCCCTGGAAGCATCCGAACGTTCGGGCAAACCCCTCCTGGTCGGCACGCGCCTGTCCAGCGACTGGTCCCTCGACGACCAGTTGCCGCTGCTGCGAGCCGGAGACGTGGTCACCTACTGTTTCAACGATTTCCCCGAGAGCGTCGTGAAAGACGGCCGGATCCGCCCCAGTGTCCGCGACGCCCGGGAACGGGGCGTGCTTTTCGATATCGGCCATGGCATGCGGTCCTTCAGCTTCCCGGTCGCCGAGGCGGCCATCGCCGACGGATTCCTGCCGGATACCATATCCACCGATCAGTACAGCCGTCACGTGGGGAGCGACCCGCAGCACGACCTGCCCCGGACGCTGTCGAAGCTGATCGCGGCCGGCATGCCGGAACGTGACGCATTCCTTCGGGTAACGAGTCGTCCGGCCGAAGTTCTGGGCTTGAAGGGCGAAGTCGGCACCCTGCGCGCCGGCGCCTGCGGCGACGTGGCGGTGCTGCGTTGGAACGACGACGCACCGCCGTTGCGCGATGTGGATGGGATGGAACGGCCCGGCGGATGCTGGGAACCCGTGCTCACGGCCCGGGCGGGCATCGTATGAAATCGAGCTACGAGGCACAACTCAAGCGATTCCTGACGGATCGGCAGGCGGTCTGAAACCGGTTCGCGCAGTTCGGACTCGCGCTCAACCAGGGAGATCACAACATGGTATACGGATCGGGAGATTATACCTACGAACTCGTCGAGGGCTGGGGAGGCGGAGCCGCCGGCCGAGACCTCGGCGTGGTATCTTCCATGGCCGTGGATTCTCAGGACCGCGTGCACGTGATCGACCGGGAACCCAATCCCGCAATCGTCGTCTACGATCGCGACGGTCGATTCCTGTACGACTGGGGGCAGGACATCTTCAAGGTGCCGCACTCTCTCTGGATCAGTGAAGACGATATCATCTACATTACCGAGGTAAAACTGCATACCGTCATGACCTTCACCCTCGAAGGGAAGATGCTCTCCATGCTTGGAACGCCCGACAGGCCCGGCGAATTGGGCAAGCCCTTTAATTCGCCCACTTGGGCGGTACTGGGCTTGAACGACGACCTGTACGTGACTGACGGTTACGGCCAGCATTATGCGCATCGCTTCACAACGGAGGGAGAACTGCTCTGTACATGGGGCGGTCACGGCAGCGAGACGGGACAGTTCGATACGCCCCACTGCGTTCGTGTCGACCGGGATGGCCGGGTCCTGATCGTGGACCGCGGCAACGCGCGGGTGCAGATTTTCGATGCCGAAGGCGAGTACCTCGAGTCATGGGACCATCTGCTGGCCGCGAACGACCTGTATATCGATCAGGATGATATAGTGTACCTGGCGGAAGCGCCGGGAAGAGTCAGTATCCTCAACCTGGACGGCGAGGTCCTGTCGCAATGGGGTAACCGGGACGAAAAGGACGGGGTGTTCGTGGATGCGCCCCACGGGATCTGGGTAGATTCCCACGGGGACGTCTACGTGTGCGAAGTACCCTTCGCGCACAACCGGATTCAGAAATTCCGGAGAGTGTGAAATGGGGGCGCCGGCGCCGATCTTCGAATCCGGGGTCCGTCGAAGCCACGGTGACCGCAACCGGTCCGCCAGCTATGTGCGGGATCGCACACGTCACGCAACGGTTCAGACAAGGAACAACGCGATGAGGGTCCTCGGACCACTGATTCTGGGTGTCGTCGTCGCCTGTACGGCGACCTGCGGAAACGACGAAAACAGCCCCGTGTCCACAACACCTGATCAAGGTCCGTTCGACAGCGGCCTCAGGACAGGTATCGTCGTCTTCAGTCCGGGGAACGTCGATTCCGCCACGCAGTGGGGCACGGATGATTTTGAACTGAATGCTGCATCCATCAAGGGGGATACGCTCGCGGTTTCCGTGTCGTATAGCGGTGGATGCAGAGCGCACCGGTTCACGCTGGTTGCCGCCGAGGTTTTTAAGGAATCGGATCCCGTACAGCTTGATGTCGCCATCGCCCACGACGGCGACGGCGACCCGTGCGAGGCATACCCTACGGAAGACTACCACTTCATCCTCGATCCGATCAAGGCGCGGTACAAGGCGTCGTACGGGGCCGGGGCGGGCACCATCGTCCTCGGGCTCGCTCGCGCCCCTGGTGGACCACTCAAGTATGCGTTCGATTAACCGAAACTGGGATGGCGTACTGCGACGAAGCGTCGATTAGTAATGTCCGAGCAGAATCCGTATTGCGCGCCCTGTCGCGACGAAGCGTCGATTGGCAGAATCCGGATTGTGCACCGCGTCACAACGCTGTGATAATTTCCCGCAATCAGACGAGGCATACATTATGGCATTCGAAACTGTTGACCAGGGCATGATTGCCAACCAGTCGCCGACCGGGCCGGACGCGGTAGCGGCCTGTTCCCGCTGCGTGGTCACGGCGGATGGCGGCCTGGCCTGTTCCTTTGCCGTCCAGGAAGCCCTCGGGCAGAACGATTTCAAGCAGGTCATCGTGCGATCGGACGACGGCGGCAGATCATGGACGAAACCGGCCTATCTGTGGCCCCACCTGCACGACGAATTCGCGCACATCGGGTCGATCAGCCAGGCGCCCGACGGCACGTGCTTCATCACGGGCATCCGCATTCCCATCGGTGAGCCCGGCGAGTCTTTCTGGCGGGACGAGACCCAGGGCATCAAGCAGAACGCCATGTTCTGGGCGTCTTCGGCGGACCTGGGGTCGACCTGGACCGATCCGGCTCCCATTGCCCTGCCCGTCGCCGGTTCGGCCGAGGCGCCCGGAGCGCTCACCGTGACGCGCGACGGGACCTGGATCTGCTGCTATTCGCCCTACAATACCTTCGATCCCTCCGTGAAAGTGGACCGAAACCGGGTAGTCTACCTACGCAGCACCGATCAAGGCGCTACGTGGACCCACGGATCGATGTTGCATTTCGACGATCCCGATTCGACGGCCGCCGAGGCCTGGGTCGTGGAGCTCGCCGATGGGCGGCTCCTGGGTCCGTGCTGGCATATCGCGCCGCACGGAAAGCCCGACTACCCCAACGCATACGCCCTCTCTCACGACGGCGGGCTGACCTGGACGCCCACCCGGTCCACGGGCACGCTGGGCCAGTCCATCTCGCTGACCGCCCTGGCGGATGGCCGTGTACTAATGGTATACAACCAGCGGCAGCACGGCGATCCCGGGATCCGCCTTGCGGTCGCGCGGCCCACGGACGATGATTTCGGACTGGAAGCGGACGAACTCGTCTGGAAGGCCGGGGTACGGACGCAGAGCGACACCTCCGGCGATCACGACGAGTGGCAGGACTATTCCTTCGGCGAACCCGCGGTGACCGTCCTTCCGGACGGCACTTTCCTGGTCGTCTTCTGGCTCATCCAGCCCGATGTCCGGGGCATCGGCTACGTGAAGGTGAAGTAGCGCCGTGTCCGGCCCCCGGATCATACTGGGCTCGCTGATCGCGGCATCGGTACGTCACGGCATCTTCACGATCGCCCTGCCCTGGCTGATCCTGTACCGGACCGTCGGCATGGAGGAGATGCACTTCGACAGCGGGTTCCCTGCCGCCGGTTGGGTCCTCATCCTCCTGGGCGCGGCACTCTACATCCGCGCCTTCGCCGAACGGCTCCGCATGACGGCCATGGTGATCGCGTCAACCGAAGAAACCGGAAGCTATTCGGACGCCGCGGACGGCTCGACCGACTCGAAAATCCAATCAGAATACGATGATGATCCCGCGGAAGATTCCCGGCCGATATGGTCCGAAGGGGTTCACGGCCGGTCCCGCAACCCCCTTCTGCTCGGTGTCGTCCTCATCCTCTTCGGCGAATGCCTGGCCTTCGAGTCGCTCGCGCTGCTCGTCTACGCGGCGCTGTGCTGGACCGGACTGACCCTGTACCTGGTTTTTGCCGAGGAGCCGGCCCTGCGACGCGCCCTGGGCGATGAGTACCTCCGTTACTGCCGCCAGGTGCCCCGCTGGTTCCTGCGTTTTCGTATCCGGTAACTTGCCTGAACCTCCGGCTGATTCCTTTTTTCTGCTGGCAACGCGATTAGCAGCTATCGACGCGATCCTTTTCGGCGTGCTCAGCGTCCGATTTCGATCGATTGGACTGCCAATTTGGCAGATCTGACAAATTGGCATATTCTTCACTGATATTTCCGGTTTTCGACCAGAAACTGCCTTCTCAATAGGCTGAAATAGGCCGGAATCGCCGGAATCGCGGCGAAAACAGCCATGGCACATGTTTTGCGGTTGATAGAAGGTACAATGTGCGGGAACGCCGAAAGAACGCACGGCACACGGACTGTAATGAAGAAAAGCCGGAGGGACATCATGAGAACGGACAAGCTGACGCAGAAATCGATGGAGGCGATCCAGGTTTCCCAGGAGATCGCCCGCGGCCGCAACCACAACCGGCTGGAGCCCGCGCACCTGGCGCTTGCCTTGCTTGAACAGGACGAAAGCCTTGCGGCCATCCTGCTGGAAAGGACGGGATCCGATCCGGCCCGGGTCCGGGAGGGGCTGGAAGCGGCCCTGGAAAAGCTGCCCAGGGTAACCGGAGACGGCGCGTCGTTGTATGCCTCCGATGCCTTTCAGCGCGTGTTGGACCGGGCGCTGAAAGAGGCCCAGGGACTGAAAGACGAGTACATCAGCGGGGAGCATCTGCTCCTGGCCCTGCTGGATGACGGCGGGGACGTGCAGCGGGTATTGAAGGAGGCTGGAATACGACGCGCGGGGATCATGGGTGCCTTGAAGGAAGTACGTGGAAGCCTGCGCGTCACGAGCCAGACGCCGGAATCCGGCTATCAGGCCCTGGAAAAGTTCAGCAGGGACCTGACCGACCTGGCCCGGGAGGGCGGACTCGATCCGGTCATCGGCCGGGACGAGGAAATCCGGCGCGTGATCAAGGTGCTTTCCAGGCGGACCAAGAACAACCCCGTGCTCATCGGCGAGCCCGGCGTGGGGAAGACGGCCATCGTGGAAGGACTGGCCCAGAAGATCGTGGCCGAGGACGTACCGGAATCCCTCAAGGGGCGCAAGGTGATCAGCCTCGACATGGGCGCCATGCTGGCCGGGGCCAAGTTCCGCGGCGAATTCGAGGAGCGCTTCAAGGCCGTGCTGAAGGAAGTGGAGCACGCCGCGGGCGACATCGTCCTGTTCATCGACGAACTGCACACCATCGTCGGCGCGGGCGCCGCGCAAGGCGCCGTGGACGCGTCCAACATGCTCAAGCCTGCGCTGGCGCGGGGGACACTGCGCTGCGTGGGTGCGACGACCCTGGACGAATACCGCAAGCACATCGAGAAAGACGCCGCCCTCGAACGGCGGTTCGCGCCCGTATACGTCGGCGAGCCGTCCATCGAAGACACCGTGTCCATCCTGCGCGGACTCAAAGAACGCTACGAAATCCACCACGGCATACGCATCCGGGACGGCGCGCTGGTCACGTCGGCGGCCCTGGCGGAGCGCTACATCAGCGACCGGTTCATGCCGGACAAGGCCATCGACCTGATCGACGAGGCCGCGGCGAACCTGCGCATGGAAATCGACAGCATGCCGGCCGAACTGGACGACCTGGAAAAGCAGATTCGCCAGCTCGAAATCGAGCGGGAAGCCGTGAAGCGGGAGCGCGACGCGGAGGAACGCCTCAAGCCCGTGGAAAGCAGGCTGGGCGACCTGGAGGAGCAGCGCAGCGTCCTGCGGGCGTACTGGCTCGCCGAGAAGGAACTGGTAAAGACGATCCAGGAAATCAAGGAACAGGCTTCGCAGCTGAAAATCGAAGCCGACCGGGCACAGCGCATTGGCGATTACGAGCGGGTGGCCCGCATCCAGTACGGCGAGCAGCTGGAGCTCGACGGCCGGCTCGAGGAGAAGAACCGGGCCCTTGCCGAACTCCAGCGGGAGCGCCGGATGCTGAAAGAGGAAGTGGACGAGGAGGACATCGCCCAGGTCGTCTCGAAGTGGACGGGCATCCCGGTGAGCCGGCTGGTCGAGGGCGAGGTCGAGAAGCTGATTCAAATGGAATCCCGGTTGCACCGCCAAGTGGTGGGCCAGGATGAGGCGATCGTCGCCGTGTCCAACGCCGTCCGGCGGAACCGCGCCGGCCTGGGTGACGGAAACCGGCCCATCGGCTCCTTTCTGTTCCTCGGACCCACGGGCGTAGGCAAGACCGAACTGGCCCGGGCCCTGGGCGAGTTTCTCTTCGACGACCGGGGCGCCATGATTCGCGTGGACATGTCCGAATACATGGAGCGGCATGCCGTCGCCCGGCTCATCGGCGCGCCTCCGGGTTACGTGGGTTACGAGGAAGGCGGGCAGCTCACGGAAGCCGTGCGGCGCAGGCCCTACCAGATCGTGTTGCTGGACGAAATCGAGAAGGCGCACCCGGACGCGTTCAACATCCTCCTGCAGGTCCTCGACGACGGGCGGCTCACGGACGGTCAGGGCCGCACCGTGGACTTCCGGAACACCGTGATCATCATGACCTCCAACATCGGGACGGAGCATATCGGTGGGCACGACGCGTCCCAGGACGAACAGGTGCAAGCGGACGTGATGCGCGCGGTGCGGGCCCACTTCCGCCCCGAATTCATCAACCGGCTGGAGGAAATCATCATCTTCCATCCCCTCGACCGGAACCACATCCGGGATATCGTCCATATCCAACTCGAGGAACTGCAGGGACGGCTCTCGAAGCAGGCCGGGTTGACGCTGGAACTGGCCCCTGAGGCCGAGTCACTGCTTGCGGAGGAGGGCTACGAACCCCAATACGGCGCACGGCCCCTCAAGCGGGTGATTCGCAAGTTCGTCGAGAACCCGCTGTCCATGGCGCTGATCGAGGGCAGGTTCCGGGAAGGCGACGCGATCCGCGTCATCCGCGAAGGCGACCGCCTGGACTTCGTCCGGCAGGATGCGTCCGCGGCTGCTTGAGCGCAGGTCCACGTGACCGGCCTCGCCCCGCATACACGCGCATACAATTGAATTGACGGCGGATGGCCGATTGTTCATCTTGATCTGGCGGAAACCGTAGACCGTAACGGGTCTTTCCGGACGGGTCTTGCGGGTGATCCCTCACCACGACGCTTCATCGGCTGCCGCTTGAAATGAACAGACGATCCTTTTTGCAAAAATCCGCCGGGGTGACCGGCGCGGGCGTCCTGGCGGGACTGGGCTCCTTGCGTGAATCCGCCGTCGGCCAGACGAACGACCCCTACGGCCCGTCCGGATCCATCACGGACGTCGAAGGGATCAAGGCCGGGCACTTCACCGACCCGCGGCGTCCGACGGGCTGCACGGTGATCATGGCCGAGGAAGGGGCCGTGGGCGGGGTGGACGTGCGCGGCGGCGCACCGGGCACCCGGGAGACCGACCTGCTCGATCCCGTGAACATGGTGCAACAGGTCCACGCCATCGTCCTCTCCGGCGGCAGCGCTTTCGGCCTGGACACGGCCACGGGCGTGATGCGCTACCTCGAGGAACGATCCATCGGATTCAACGTACGCATCGCACGGGTCCCTATCGTCCCCGCCGCCATCCTCTTCGATCTCGGCATCGGCGGCAAGCCTGAGATCCGCCCCGATGCGGAAGCCGGCTACCGGGCCTGCCACGCCGCGACGTCGGATCCGGTCCCCGAGGGTAGCATCGGAGCGGGAGCCGGTGCCACGGTGGGCAAGATGTCCGTCGGCGCACCGGGCATCCGCACGGCCATGAAGGGCGGCATCGGCAATGCCTGCTTCACCACGCCCGACGGGCTCAGGGTCGGCGCGATCGTTGCGGTGAACGCCGTGGGCGACGTGTACGATCCGGATTCGGGCCGCGTGCTTGCCGGCGCCAGGATGCCCGATGGGTCCGGTTTCGTCCGCGTGGCACGGAGGATTCGCGAGACCGGGTCGCTTCGCCTGGAAGCGCCGCCCGGAAATACGACCATCGGCGTCATCGTGACCAATGCCGGGCTGACCAAGACCCAGGCCAGCCGCATCGCCCAGGTCGGGCACGACGGGCTCGCCCGCGCCATCAACCCGGCCCACCTGCAGGCGGACGGGGACACCCTTTTCACCATGGCCACCGGGACCTGGGAGAGCGGCGTGAACCTGTCCCTGCTGTCCATCCTTGCGGCGGAAGCCGTCTCGCGGGCCATCATCCGCGCCGTCGTTACGGCCGAAGGCCTGCCCGGTTATCCCTCCTATTCGGACCTGAACGCGGGATGACGGGAAGCGCGACGGAAGCTCTATGTCCCCCTACGTAACCGCCCTCCTCGTTTATTCCATATTCCTCATGGCGATCGGCTGGTGGACGTCGCGGTCGGTCCGCCGCGCCGAGGACTTCTTCGTGGCCGGCCGGCGGCTTTCTCCCGCGCTGCTGTTCGGCACGCTGCTGGCCGCCAACCTGGGCGCCGGTTCCACGGTGGGTGCCACGGGCCTCGGTTACACGCACGGTTTTTCGGCGTGGTGGTGGGTCGGGTCAGCGGGTATCGGGAGCCTCATCCTGGGCCTGACCGTGGGGCCCCGCATGTGGCGCGTGGCAAAGGAACAGAACCTGTACACGGTCGGGGATTACCTCGAGCACCGGTACAGCCGCGGCGTCCGGGGCCTCATCGCCGTGCTGCTGTGGTTCGGTTCCCTGGCTATTCTGGCCGGGCAACTCATACCCCTGGCCTGGATCCTCAACCTCGTGCTGGGCATCCCGAAGTACGTCGCCTGCCTGGCCGGGGGCGCCGTGGTGGTCGTGTACTTCACCTTCGGGGGGCTGACGTCCACCGCCCGGGTCAACATGGTCCAGCTGGTGGTAAAACTATCCGGCTTCATCCTGGCCTTTCTCCTGATCGTATCGGGGGCCGGTCTCCTGTCCGGCGAGAACGCGGCGCCTACCGGTTTCGAGAGCTGGTTCGGGGACGATCCTTCCCGTATCTGGGGTTACTTCATCGTCCTGGTGCCCGCGTTTATCATCTCGCCGGGCCTTCTGCAGAAGATCTACGGCGCCAGGGACGCCCGGGCGGTCCGGCAGGGCGTCTGCACGAACGCCGTCGCCCTGATGCTTTTCGCCTTCATTCCCGCGCTCCTCGGCATGGCGGCTTACCACGCCTTCCCGTCCCTGGATTCGCCGGACCTTGCGCTGCCCCGCCTGCTGATGGATGCCCTGCCCTTCTGGATCGGCGGGCTGACGCTGGCTGCCGTGTTCTCCGCCGAGATCAGTTCCGCTGATGCCGTGCTCTTCATGCTGACGACCTCCCTGAGCCGGGACCTGTACCAGACCTATATCGATCCCGGTGCTTCCGAGCAGCGGATGCTGGCCGTCAGCCGGATAACGGCCGTGGGCGCAGGGCTCGCGGGCGTGGTCCTGGCGGCCGTGCTGCCGGACGTCATCACCGCGCTGACCATCTTCTACAGCATACTGTCCGTGGCGCTCTTCGTGCCCCTGATCGCGGGACTGTATTCCACCCGGCCGAACGCGAACGGCGCCCTGGCGACCATCGCCGGTTCCGTCCTGGTGATGATCCTCGTGCATCTGTGGTCGAACGGCGGCGGATTGGCCGGCATATCCCCGGCGACCTGGGGCATCGGAACGGCCGTGTTCATCATGGCGCTGCACATGATGTCCCGGCGCGGGACGAAACCTGCCCCGATGAACTCGAAATATAAACATCAACCCAATGAAGGAGGAAGACATGCTCAATGACCTGAGGGGCGTAATCCCCCCGGCGACCACACCCTTCTCCCGTGACGGCGCCGTGGATCTCGGGGCCATGAAAGAACAGGTCAACTGGTTGATCGACCAGGGGGCGCACGGTATCGCGGTGGGCGGAAGCACCGGGGAGGGTCATACGGTCGACGTCGATGAGTTCCGCGGTCTCGTGGACACGACCCTGGACGCGGCGGCGGGACGCGTGCCGATCGTCGCCGGCATCATCGTCGACAGCACTCGCGATGCGGTCCGGCGGGGGCAGGCCATCGCCGACCTCGACGTGGCGGCGCTCCAGGTGACCCCGGTCCACTACCTCTTCCGCCCGGACGACGACGCCATGCAGGAGCATTTCAGGGTGATGGGCGAGGAAGTGGAACATCCCATCATCATCTACAACGTGGTGCCCTGGAGCTATCTCTCACCGGAACTGCTCTGCCGGATCATGGACGAGGTGCCCGGCGTCGTCGGAGTGAAACAGAGTGCGGAGGATCTGAAGCTGTTCGCCGACCTGATGATCATGGCCGACCCCGAACACCTGCTGTTCTGCGCCGTGGATGCCCTGATGTACCCGGCATACACCCTGGGCGCCCGCGGATCGATCGCGGCCATACTGACGGCGGCGCCCCGGGCCTCGGTGGATGTATGGGACGCGGTACAGGCGGGCGATCACGCGCGTGCCCTCGATCTGCACCGAAAACTCCTGCGACTCTGGAACGCCATGGCGGGGACGAACCTGCCGGCCTGTACCAAGCATGCCCAGACGCTGCAGGGCTGTCCCGGCAGATTTCCCCGCGCCCCCATGCAGGAAGCGACCGACGAGCAGAAGCGGGGCATCGAGGAAGGCCTTGCGCTACTGGGCGCGCTGGACGGTTAGCACGACAAGGACCGCGCAGGATGGAGGAAACGTCAAGGATGCCCGCTTCGGACCCTCGTCCCGTCCTCATCGAACCGGACCGGCTGGCCCGGATCATGGACCGTATCTTCGAACGACTGGGCCTTGAAGGCGATGAAAGACGGGTGGTCACCGAGCGGCTCATGGAAGCTTCCCTCTCCGGCTACCATTCCCACGGCGTCATGCGGATCATCATGTATACGGAGGGCATTCTTGCGGGCAACATGATCCCAGGCGCGTCGATGGACGTCCTGGGTGAAACCGTCTCCACCGTGCATCTGGACGCCAACATGGGCATGGGCCCATGGACGGCCACCGAGGCCATGAAACGCGCCGTCGGCAAGGCCGGGGCGACGGGTGTCGGCTGCGCGAGCGTCGTGAACGCCAACGATATCGCCCGGCTGGGGGGATACGTGGAACAGCCGGCGAAAGACGGTTACATCGCGCTGCTCATGACCAACGACGCCGGGGGCAATCCCTGCGTGGCGCCATGGGGCGCGACCTCGCCCCTGATGAGCACCAATCCCATGGCCGTCGGCATCCCCAGAGAAAGCGGCGACCCGGTACTCATCGACATCTCCACGGGCGTTACGTCCGAGGGCGGATTGAAGATGCTGCGCAACAAGGGCCAGGCGGTGCCCGAAGGCTGGCTCATCGACGGCGAAGGGCGGACCACGACGGATGGCGAGGCCTATTTCGCAACGCCCAGAGAGGCGGCTATCCTGCCGTTGGGCAGCCTGATCGCAGGACACAAGGGCTTTGCGCTGAGCATACTGGTCGACGTGTTGACCGGCGGCCTGAGCGGCGCGGGCTGCAGCGGCCGATCTCCTGAGGACCTCGACCAGAACGCCCTGTTCATCCTCGTCATCGACCCGGAGGTTTTTGTTTCAAGGGCCGCCTTCTCCGCGGAAGTGGACCGGCTCGTAGAAAGCATCAAAGGCGCGCGGAAGGCGCCCGGCGTGGACGAAATCCGGGTGCCCGGCGACGGCGCGCGCCGTGAACGTGAGCGGCAACTGAAGCAGGGCATCGAAATCTATCCGTCCGTCTGGTCCGCCATCCAGGTCATCCTGGACGAACTGGGTATCGGGCGAGACAGCGTGTAGGTGCAGCCCGGCCAATTCGAAGTACTGCAGTCTCAGTTGCCGCGGTCCCAGCTACCGCAAGCTCAATTACCGGTGTTCGCCACCCGGATCCCCAGGTAGCCCGTAATGCCCACGGTCCCGTAGCCCAGGATCTCCTCGTATTCCGCGTCCAATAGATTGTCGATCCTTCCGAACAGCTGAATGTTCGGCGAGATCTTCCAGTTGGCGGCGACATTCACGATCCCGTAACCGTCCAACGTAACCGGCGTCGCCGGCCAGGTGGAAAAGTCGTTGTCCCGCCGTTCCCCGGAGTATCGGAAACTGAGATTCAGGTCGATCCCCGGCCGTACCCGCTGATCCAGCACGATCCCGCCACTGTGCCGCGGCCGCCTCAACAGCTGCTCATCCGATTCGTGGTCCTTCGAATCGGTAAAAGTGTAGTAGGCCCGCAGGGACGTTCCCCCGATTCCCGCATACCGGCCGGTCAGCTCCATGCCCCTGCTCGTCGCCTTGAAGACGTTCTTGTAACTGGAAGTCGCGCTGTCCCATCCGACCATGTTGTCGTAGGTATTGTCGAAATACGTCACGCCTGCTGCAAGCCGCCGGCCGGCCAGGTACTGCTCGATCCCCGCCTCCCAGCTCTTGCTCGACCCCGCCTGGAGCGTGGAATCTCCGAAGGATGAATACAGCTGGAACAGCGAAGGCGCCTTGTAACCCGTACCGTAAGCGCCCTTAATCCTGATTCCCGTCTCCTCGAGGAATACGTTTGGCGCGAAGTTGTAGGTGACTTCGGATCCGAACCGGTCGTGGTGATCGACCCGGATGCCCGCGGCGGCGAATAACGCGTCGCCATACTGCAACAACTCCTGCAGGTAGACGCCCGTCATCCTCGCCGTCCGCCGGTCAAACCTGCTCGAATACGGCCCCCTGGATTCCGATTCTCCCTGTTCCGACTCGGTTTCCGCCCCGAACACGACGGTATTCCCCTCGGCCAGTAACAGCGTGTGCTGCCAGTCCACTTTGTGCAACCGGGCGTCGAACGTGGAATTCGCGGCCGTCTCCTGGTTGGCGTCCACCGGATTGTCGTCCTCCCTGCTGTGGTCGACCAGGCTGTAGCCCAGCGTCTGCTTCCAGCGCTGCGACCAGAGATCGAGGGTCGCGGAGGGCCGGACAAATAGTTGCCTGGATGTGTTTATCCGGTTGGGATCGTCTCCATTGGGTCCGGTTCCGTTGTCGATATCGGCGCGGCCGTCCGTGTACCGGACGTTGAGATCGACCGAAACGCCGGCGGAAGGCGTCGCCCCGAAACGGCCACCCAGCGTGGTATTCCGGTATCCGTCTTCTTCCATGTTCCCCAGGGCGTTCGACGAAATACCCCTCGTGTTGAGGAACGAGCCATCCATCGCATACCGGTTGTCTGTTGTGCCCCCGCTCAATCCCGCCCGGCTTCGAATGGTACCCAGCGCGCCGCCCTCGATGGAGGCATCGATCTTCGGCGGACCGTCCCCCTGCTTCGTAATGATGTTCACTACGCCCGCGATGGCATCCGATCCGTAAAGCGTGCTCTGGGACCCGTAAAGCACCTCGATCCGCTCAACCCGGTCGACGGTCATATGGGCCGGGCTGTAGCTGCGTCCCGGAGACATGGGGTCGTTCACTTCGACGCCGTCGATCAGAAACAGTGTGTAGGCCGATTCGGCGCCGCGAAGGAAGACAGACGCGTTCCTGCCCGGCCCGCCGTTCTGTGCCACGCTCAGCCCGCCCACATCGCGCAACAGGTCGGCGACCGTGTTCCGGCTGCTGCGTTCGATATCTTCGGAGGTGATAACGGCGATCGAACTCGAGACCTGTCGCAAAGGTGTTTCGATCTTGTTACCCGTTACGACTACGGTGTCCAGGATGTACCTGGGCGCCTCGTCCGCCGCATTCTGCGTATCCTGTGCATCCTGCGTTTCCTGGGCGAATCCTGGCATGGCGGAAAGCAGGATCAAACTGAACACGGATTTAAGTGTGCTTCGTAGGTATTTCATTTTGGGCTCCTGGCTTGGTGAATGGTTCGGCTTCGATAACGGCGACACAAATCGGGGCTTTCCGGATACTGAATCAGGCTATCGTTGCAAGGTGACCTCCCATTAAACAAAAATCCCCGCACCTGAACGATGTCAGATACGGGGATGCCGTTTATCATCCTCGGAGCATGGCCCGCGCTATACCACGCCCCAGGATACTTAGCCGGAGCGACTACGCCGGATGGCCACGCTTTCCATTATCCATGTACACCGGACGACTTCAGTCCACGGAAGTGCCGATGAAAACTATGGCGCAGGTCGGTCTTCTGGCTTCCGGATCGTTCTACTCGCCGCGCCTTCCCATTCCATTCGGAACAGTGGCTCGAGCCCTTAGGCTCATGTTGCGGCTTTCGTCCCCGGTCACAGCGACGGGTCCGCGACGGATTCGCACCGTCTTCCCAACTTCTCACCTGCTCCTGTCAATGTAGTGCCTCCGCGACGGGAGATCAATCGAAAAGCGTGAATTGTCTTGAGGTATCCACCGCTTCGCGACTAATATCCCATGCACTGCAATTCATGCACTACAATATCGGAATGCAAAAAGAGCATAAAGTTCGAAAGGGACAAACACGATGACGGATAGCGTGAAAGTCGGCCTGCTGGGGGTCGGTTTCGATGCAAACTCGACCTTTCGCCGCGGGCCGGCCGCCGCGCCGCCCGCGATCAGGGCCGCCCTCGGATTGGAGTCCGGCAATCCCTACGCCGAGACGGGGGTGCGCGTGTGGCCGAGCGACAGCGTGCTCGACCATGGCGATCTCGACGTACCGGATGAAAAGGGCACGCGCGGACCCATCGATGCCATAGAGCGCGGGGTGAGTCAGGCACTGGGCAAAACACCGCGGCTCGTCGTCCTGGGCGGCGATCATGCGGTTACCTATCCCGTAGTACGGGCTTTCGCCGCGAAGCACGGCCGGATCAGCCTGCTCCACTTCGACGCGCATCCGGATCTGTACCCCGACTTCGAAGGGAATCGATTTTCACACGCTTGTCCCATGGCCCGCATCCTGGAAGACGGCCTCGTAGATCGACTGGTCCAGGTCGGCATTCGAAGCTTCACCCCCGCGCAGCACGACGCGGTGAAGCGACACAACGTCGAGGTGATCCCCGCCTACTCCAACGGACCGGTTCCGGCGCTTGCGTTCGACACACCGGCCTACATCTCGATGGACGTCGATGCGCTCGACCCCGGTTTCGCGCCGGGCGTCTCCCATCCCGAACCGGGCGGACTGAGTGTGCGCCAGGTGCTCGAGGTCGTAGCCGCGATGCGGGCGCCCTACGTGGTCGGCGGCGATGTGGTCGAGCTCAATCCCAAGCTGGACCGGGACGGCGGGACGGCGATCGTCGCCGCGAAACTGGCCTGTGAACTGCTGGGGCGCGTCATCCTCGATGGAAGGACGGATTGATCCTGCCGCGACCTTGTAGTTGCTTGCGAATGTCACAACATTATGACACTTCGATCAGTATCTTGCAGTGATCACTCGGACCCCATTCCTCGGGCTTGTTCAACGCCTTTGTGCGGATGGAATCCCTTATGCTTCGTGAAGCGAACACTCCGTCCGCTCGGCTGGTGGC
>JAPOYX010000068.1 GCA_026706345.1 Gemmatimonadota bacterium
CCGCTGGCGGAGCATCGACCGGGTGCGGCGTGCGCGCCGGGTGCTGGGCCAGCAGCGCTCGACGCAGCGGCACGTGCCGCGGGGCCGGGCGGATGACGCGCGCCTGGTCGCCGACATGGCCGAACTGGTGCAGCAGCGCCTCCGCCCGCCCGTCCACCGTCACCCGGCGACGCCCGTAGTCGATGGTGAGCGCGCCGAGCTCGAACGGTACCGCGCCGGCGCGGACCCGCAACGCCGCCCTGACCCGCCGCGGTGAGCTCGGTCGGCGCGAAAGGCTTGGCGACGTCGTCGGCAGCACCCGCCGCGAAGGCGCGTGCTGTGGTTTCGTCGCGACCGTAGCCCGAGATGAAGATGATCGGCAGGTCTGAGAGCTTGGGCACCTCGGCCATCAGCGCGATGCCGTCTCTTCCGGGCAGGGCGAGGTCGAGTGGAACGATCTCCGGTGCCTCCCTGCGGATTGGGCGGGCAAGGCCGCCCGGTTCACGCAAGTCGTCGACCGCGAGGATGCTGGTAGGCTCTGCCGGCAGGCGGTTCGGCGACGGCTGTCCGGGTGCGGCCAGTTGCGAGACTATGGGTCTACGCCGGAAAGCGTCCAGTCTTCGCAATCGACACCCTCGACGCGTTCGAACTCTCGACTGTTGGCGGTGGCCAGTATCAGATTCCGGGCGCGAGCCTGCCCGGCGATCAGCAACTCGTAAGGGCTGATCGGCAGTCCCGCCGCCGCAAGTTCGCTGCGCACCGCGCCTGCCGCACGTGCATCCCCGGCGTCGAACGGCACGATCTCGAACTCCAGCCTGTCCAGCAGCTCAAGATTGCGGGCCGCATGTCGGCTCTTGTAGGCACCGTAGTAGAGCTCATACGCAACCGGGGCGGGCAGCCCGATATCGGAGGGCGCAAGGCGGTGTATGCGTTCCCGCAGCGGCGACGATGTTTCGTCGAGCAGGGCGATTCAGGCGTTGGTATCGGATAAGTAGCGCGTCAGTCGAAAACGCTGTCGAGTTCCGTTCGCGATCAATGCTCCGGCTGGCTGTGCCCCGCGGCGAAGAAATTATCCGAGAATTCACCGACGATGGCGTCAAGCCAAGCCCAGTCCGAGGCAACGGGTTCGAGGATCACTGCCGCGCTCTGCCTGGGAGCGACCCGACCAGAAGAGTTTCGCTGTTCTGGGCGGCAATCATGCGTAACACACTTGATGTTTGCATACATGGAAACCTATTGTTTGCGCCATTTGCTGTTGCCTGTCAGGGCTCCGCCGACAAGTGGTTACCGAATCTTTTCAAATTTTTCCGACTGGACAGGGAAGTTTTCATCCTACGGACGAATTGGCTGACGCTACGTGCTGCTACGCTAGCCGTTCGGATGCTTCCTCCCAGTATTCCCCTCCTGAGCAGCCGAACGTTGGGGGCAGGTCACTACCTACGTGAGATCCAACCGGCGCTGCTGCATTGGTTCGAGTGGCGCTTTGAGGCCGAGCCGTACCGCCAAACGAGGTGGACATTGCCGAGTTCATGGCAAAGTTTGCTAGCCAGCCTGGCGTGCGCCGCCGTGTCTGGCTATTCGCCGTGGTCCTGAGCTACAGCCGTTGGCTGTTGGGACGCTTCCGCCCCCACCACATGATGAAGGCATGCACGGCAGCAAAAAGAAATGAAAATGCTGGCTCCGGCTTGAATTCAGCCCTCACTCGCGTTTGAAGGGCTGAATCCCGGTAGCCATCTTGAAGATATTAAGCCTGGAATTTCGGCAAAATGTCGGAACAGTAAAGGTCAACTTACTGCTGGCCGAGTCTTTCCCGAAGATGCTCAACGAAGGTCTTACTATCGGTTTGGGTTGCAAATGCGGCCGTCAATTTGTCGAGGTCGTCTGGGGCGTGCGAAGCCAGTTCATACTTGTCGACCGAGCAGAGCGTTCCAATCGCCTCGTCGAGTTCGTCGATCAGCCTCGCTAAGGACGTCAGCATCTTCTCAGAGCTACCTTCATCATGGGCGTCGCGTTTCTCCGACATCGAGATCAACTCCAGATAGGCCCAGGCCACCATCGACCGGACGCCCTCTATGTCCGGCCTGACGGGTACGTTGCTGATTAGCCCGCGTTTCACGAATTCAGGTTTTCTGAGAGCGAGTCTTCTTCCACCGGCGGTCCTGTCCTGCACAAATGTCCAAATGACATCGGGAATGGTCCCGTTGTCCCGGCCTCCGTCAGAAAAGAACAGGTGATGAATATAAGTTGACAAGTTGGACAGGTAGCAAGCCATTGGAGAAAGACGGCGGATTACAGTGCCTCTCGCCTCAATAATATCAATCGATGTGTCGGGCTCTGAGTCGGTGGGTAATTCCCCATCTTCCGACGGGACTAGTTCAGTTACTTTGACGCCTTTCCAAACACCCTCTTCATCGACTTCACCAATCTCAAACAATCGGGGCCTGCCGTGCGTGTCGATGACCCTGAGGAGATCGCTTGGGCCACAGGGCCGCCAAACTGGCATTGACTCGGAATAGCGGAAACGTGCGTTCAAGGTTCGACCATTCGATGCCCCGGACACAATGTCCACCTCCACAGACCGGACGTCAAAACGTCTGTAGATCGGAACATAGCTATCAGTGTTGCCACCCGATTCGAGCCGCCAGGCGGTCCCAGAGCGAACTGCACGTGTGTAGTCTTCCTCGCTTTCGTAAGTTCCAATAACGGCAGAGATTTCTGTCTCTCTCTTATCAAATCTAAGATTTCCGGGGCTCAGGTCGGCGAAGTACATTCCTTGTTGATGAATGCCCTCAATCATCCGCGCGAGCTGTCGCAGGCGCAAGGCGCCCTCAAGGAGGCGCCGTGGCGCCGGCAGGTCCCGCATCTTGGTAAGCTTCTCTAGAAACGTTTCGCTCTTCTGAGTTGCCTCGCTTTTTAAGCCTTCTTCAGCCCAGAACGGACTCGTACTGAGCCTGTTGGTAAGCTGGGCACGTGCCGCCAAACCTTGGAGATCGCCTTGAATCCCCGAGAACAGCTTTACGCGATCGATCGCACCGTCGCCTCCACGGGCCTGTTCATAGTATGAGTCGCTCTTTCTGGAGAGCATGCAACGAAAAAGAATGGCAACGATCCCGTCTGACGGGAAGCGGCCGTGTACATGGTCTCGGACTTGCTCGAATAGAGGTACCATATCTGCCGAGGTGGAGGTAGCGCTCGACGCTGCCCGGTACCTGTCAATGAGGGCTTCTACACTGGTCACGCCGGTATCGCCGGATCGATCGAAGGGTCGCAGATGGTCATAAAATCCTTCAGCAGACCTGCCGACAGTCAACAAATCAAACAACAAGGCCCCAAGGCCAAACACGTCAGTGCGCAAGGAGGGTTTCTTGTAAAACATAACTTGGGTTCTTTCGTCTTCAAACTCCGTCTCCCGCGCGGCCTTTAGAATGATTTTGGAGCCGTTGGAGCCCAGATGCTCCACTTCCACTACCTGATACCCCTTTTGCTCTCCATCTTTGGAGAATACCGCGATGTCGTTGCCCTCCATCAACGTATCGCGGAACTTCATGTCGACCGTATGGAGAACGAGGCGTTGCCCCCCGTCGGGAACTGTCACCCTGACCTCGCATACGTCGAAAAAATCCTTCTGCTCCGGCGAGCGATAGTGGCGGGTCCCCGGTGGCAGGGCAGCCACGTACCCCGAGCCGCGACCTGCGGGCAGAACCTCAAGAAACCCGAAGTCACCGAGCGCGACTTCTACATCGTCACCCTTGCTTCGCAACATGACGTTTGCCGGTTTGATGTCGTGGTGAAATAGCTTTGCTGCGTGCAAGGCGCGAAGCCCGGTGGCTACTTGGCTCACGATTTCCACAATGTGGGCTTCACGTTCGGGGAGCGTGATGTTCCTGAGAACTTCGTAGCCCGGGAGCCCTTTCTTAGGGGATTATAAAGACGGGTTGACAGGTCGGGCCTGATCGCGTAGGATTGGACCATCAGATGGAGGTCCGAATGGCCCACGCAGCACCCGGGAAAAGTCACCGCGAAGGCATCAGCCTGATGCAGTTGATCGACATGTTTCCCGATGAGGAAGCCGCCCGGAAGTGGTTCGAGGATATCACTTGGCCGAAGGGCCGCTACTGTCCCAAGTGCGGGTCAACGAACACTCACGAAGCGAAGCACGCGAAATCGCCCTACCGGTGCCGCGACTGCAAGAAGTACTTCAGCGTCAAGACCGGAACGGTCATGGCAGGCTCGCCGATCCCGCTGCGCAAGTGGGCTTTCGCCATCTACATGGAGGTCGTGAACCTCAAGGGCGTGTCGGCCATGAAGCTGCACCGTGACTTGGATGTTTCCTACCCGACCGCATGGTTCATGCTGCACCGGATCCGGGAAGCGTTTGGCGACGAAGGCGGCCAGCCGATGCAGGGGCCGGTGGAAGTGGACGAGACGTACGTCGGAGGTCGTCGCCGGAACATGTCGAACAGCAAGCGGCGGGAACTCAAGGACTCCGGTCGTGGTGCGGTTGGAAAGGCGGCCGTGGTAGGTGCGAAGGATCGTGGGACGAAACAGGTTCGTGCTAAGGTTGTAGAAGCCACAGATCGGGAGACGCTGCATGGCTTTATCCGCGGACACGTTGCCGACGATGCCACGGTCTACACGGACGAAGCCACCGCTTATGCCGGTATGCCTAACCCGCATGAGACGGTGAAGCACTCGGTCAGCGAGTATGTCCGGGACATGGCCCACACCAACGGGATCGAGTCCTTCTGGAGCATGCTCAAGCGCGGCTACATGGGCACGTACCACAAGATGAGTGCCAAGCACTTGCAGCGGTACGTCAATGAGTTCGCGGGGCGTCACGGCATGCGTGACTTGGACACCATTAGCCAGCTTCAGTCCGTTGTTGCGGGCATGGTGGGCAAGCGACTGATGTGGCGTGAACTGACCTCGTGAGCCGCACTCAGGAGGAAACCACATGGGCAACCCACGCTATGGAGGCGCGTCACCCGAAGACGTTGCGCGGGCACTAATACGCTCGGAACCGGGCAGTGGAGAGTCGGAATCTGATAACCTAGAAAAGGGACACCCCGACACCCCGACACCCCGACACCCCGACACCCCGACACCCCGACACCCCGACACCC
>JAPOYX010000069.1 GCA_026706345.1 Gemmatimonadota bacterium
CGCGAAGTGTGAACTTAACACCAGGTCCGGTCAATGGGCACTCACCGGCAGACCCGCTGTATGATCCGTTCTGGGCGCGCTGTCAGGAAGCCGGCATTCCGGTTGTGTTTCATCTGGGCAATGATGGCCTGACCGAAGTATACTCTTCACAATGGAGTGAGAACCCCTCCCCTCCGAGCCACCGACTCAGTCCGTTCCAACGGGTGATCGCTTCGACGGAACGCGCGACGGCTGATACCCTGAGCGCGCTCGTGTTCCACAATCTGTTTGGTCGATTTCCGAGTCTGCAGGTCGTAAGCATTGAAAACGGGGCCGCGTGGATTGCGCCCTTACTCAAGGCCATGGACCATGCGGCGCGGTTGTCGGGTCCGCGAGATTGGACATTCGGCCATGCTCCGGACCGGCCCAGCGAAATTTTCAAGCGACACGTTAAAGTCTCTCCCTTTCCGGAAGAGGACATTCCGGCGCTGGTAGAGGTCCTCGGGCCAGAAAACGTGTTGGCCGGTTCCGACTGGCCGCATCCTGAGGGCTGTGCTGAGCCGATTGATTATGTGGAAGGGCTGGAAGGCCTGCCACCTGAGGTGGTGCGTGCGGTGATGCGCGATAACACACAGAAGCTCTTTGGCGTCTAACCCGACCCCACAGGTCTTTACGTGCCCCACGGGTCAAACGGGATATCCACACCCGTATTGAGGAGATGGGTCTCACCTATACGATCGTGATTTCCGTCCCCCCCGAGTCTCATGAACTGTTCGTGAATGAGGTGAGGCCTGCGTTTGTGGCGTGAGGGGACCGGTCCAGTCGAACGGAGAAAAACTGTGAGCGACATCAAGCAATCCATCCACGATCAATTCGGTCGGGCAGCCGCCCAGTATAAAACCAGCCAGGTCCATGCCACGGGCGAGGATTTGATCCAGATTGCCAAGCTGGTGCAACAGCAGGAACAGCCGTACGCCCTGGATGCGGGCTGTGGGGCGGGCCATACCTCGGTGGCCATCGCTCCGCATAGCCGTCGGGTCGTGGCCCTCGACCTCACCCCGCACATGCTGGAACAGGTCGAGCAGTTGGCCGCCGAACGCGGCTTCTCCCATATTGAAACGCGCCAGGGCGATGTCGAACAGATTCCGTTCGCCGACAACAGCTTTGACCTTGTGGTCTCCCGCTATAGCGCCCATCACTGGCCGAACCCCCTGACGGCGCTCCGGGAATGCCATCGCGTGCTGAAACCTGGCGGGCGGTTTATCCTGAGCGATATTACCTCGCCTGAAGAGCCGGCGTACGACACCTTTTTACAAACATTTGAACTCCTGCGTGACGCCTCGCACGTCCGGGACCACACGGTGGCCCAGTGGCAGGCCATGTTTGAACGGAGCGGATTTCAGTCACGTATTATTTCCACTTGGCGTCTGCCGCTGGACTTTCAGGCCTGAACGGCACGGATGGCGACTCCGCCGGCACGAGTCGCCATGGTGCAGCACCTGTACGACAGCGCGCCTGAGGAAATCCGAACGGCTTTCGCTATTCAGGACAATTGCCCTGTACGGAGCGCTGTTTGAGGCGACCCGTCAGAGCGGCTAGCGGGAGGCAGCCATGGGCACGATAGTCTTACGCGACGGGGTCATCTTCGACGGCCACAGCCCCGAGTTGCTCGACGGGGCGGACGTCCTGATCGAAGACGGTGAAATCAAGGAGGTTTCCGAGCGGCCGCTCAAGACCGCCGGCGCCCAGGAAATCCGTCTGGGTGGCCGTTTTCTCCTGCCCGGTCTGATCGACGCCCACTTTCATGCCTATGCCGCCCGCGTCAATCTTCCCAGCCTGGACGATTGGCCCATGTCGCTTTTGAGTCAACACGCCCGCACGCTGCTGGAAGACGCTCTCCAGCGGGGCTTTACCAGCATACGGGATGCGGCCGGAGCCGACTTTGGCCTGGCCGCCGCAATTGAGCAGGGCTTGATCAAGGGGCCCCGTCTGTTTTTCTCGGGCCGGGCCTTGAGCCAGACCGGCGGTCATGGCGATACACGGCCGGTCAAACATTTTGAACCGTGCGCCTGCGGGTTTCAGGGCTGTCTGTCACAGGTCGCCGACGGGGTGGATGCGGTCCGCCGGGCGGCCCGGGAAGAGCTGCGCAAAGGGGCGCATCAGATCAAGATCATGGCCACGGGCGGCCTCTCCTCACCGACCGACCCGGTGTGGATGCTGCAATACTCGGACGAGGAAATCCGCGCCGCAGTCGAGGAGGCGACCTCGCGGCGCACCTATGTCATGGCCCACGCCTACACCGCGGAAGCCGTTGCCCGCGTCGTCAAGCTGGGGGTGCGCTCAATCGAGCACGCCAATCTGATTGACCAACCAACCGCGGAATTAGTCGCCCAGCACGGAGCCTATGTCGTCCCCACCCTGGTGACGTATGAAACCCTCGGAGAGCTGGGCAAGGAGTTGGGCCTGCCCGAGGGCAATATCGTCAAGCTGAAAGAAATTCAGACCGCGGGGCTGACCTCGCTTGAGCTGTGTCAGGCGGCCGGGATCAAGCTGGGCTACGGAACCGATCTGCTGGGGCCCCTCCACGCCCAGCAGTGTCGCGAGTTCCTGATCCGGCGGGAGGTCCTCAACCCCATCGACATCCTGCGCTCGGCAACGACGATCAACGCCGAAATCCTGAACCAGGCGGGAAAACTTGGAACGGTCGCTCCGGGGGCATACGCCGACCTGGTCGTGTTTGATGGCAATCCGCTTGAAGACCTCGGTGCCTTACAACCCGAGGCCGGCGGGCCGCGGCTGGTTATGAAGGCCGGCACGATCTATAAGAACTCGTTGTGATGATACGGTTTATCCGCAACTAGCCTTCGACCTGTTCGGCGAGCCGCTGGGCCGTATCAATCAAGGGTTGG
>JAPOYX010000070.1 GCA_026706345.1 Gemmatimonadota bacterium
GGTCGTTTTTCTGATGATTGCCCCCGCCTAAGTAGCCGCCGATCGCGAAGAAATCGTTGTCGCCGCGTGATCAGAAGATGCCGGGTTCAGTGGTTTCGAATCCCAACTACCAGCCATAACCCCATTCTAATTTGATACTTATGCAAGATATCTCATGTCTGAGACAGGTGTTATCGGCAGATCGGTAAACAAGTTGACGCTCACCTGAACCGCCAGGACGTGATGCGCACCGCCGCGAAGTCCGTTCTTGGGTGATCCATGGGCGGCGGAACGGGCGGGCGGAGAAGGGACTGCGCACCAACCGAGGCCGTAGGCGGGGACGCAACCGGAAACCGCTGGGTTCGAGTGACCTGTATGCGGGCCGGCAGAGGCATTCCACAGCAGCGGCTCGTCGCTACGATCGATCGCTTGCTCGAAGATGCTGTAGAACGGACGCAGGACGATGCCGTCCGGCCGGTGTCACACTGCGACAATAACCATACGAAACGCTGGGAACCGAGCATGTCTGCCATTGCACCGGACTCGTGACAGTGGATCTGCTCGCGATCGGCGAAGTCATGGCCGAGATCCGGCAAGATCCGACAGCCGGCTTCCGCGTCGGGTTTGCAGGCGACACGTTCAACACCGCGGTCTATTGCACCAGAGAATCCGACCCATCGGCCCGCATCGGCTACTGCACGCGCGTCGGCTGTGATCCCCTTTCCCACGCCTTCCTGAGCGCAGCGAAGAATGAGGGGATCGATGTTTCCCAGGTCGGCTTCGATCGCGAACGTAACCTCGGCATTTACACCGTGTCGACCGACAGCACCGGCGAACGCATCTTTCACTACTGGCGCAGCAACTCCGCGGCGCGCCGACTGTTCGCATCCTCCGAGCCCCTTGCTTCGCTGCCGCCCGCAAGGGTTGTCTACCTGTCAGCCATCACGCTGGCCATCCTTCGTCCTTTGGCCCGCCGGCATCTCATCGCGTATTTGCGCGAGTTGCGGGGGCGCGGCGCGTGCCATGTGGCCTTTGATTCGAACTACCGGCCGCAGCTCTGGGAGGATGCCGAGACCGCGCGCCGCTCAGTCCGTGAGATGTGGCGGGTTGCGGACATTGCCCTGCCGTCCGTTGACGACGAGATCGCCTTGTTCGGCGATGCGGACGAAGAGGCCGTAATCGCGCGATTCGCCGCTTCAGATTGGCATGCCTGCGCCATCAAGCGAGGAGCGCTCGGCCCGGTGTCGCCGCGGCTCGCGCGCCGCGCGCATCCCGAATTCACTCCCGCTCCCGACGTCGTCGATACGACTGCGGCCGGAGACAGCTTCAACGGTGGTTATCTGGCGGCATTCCTTCGCGGCGAAGATGAAGGGCGATGCCTCCTGGCCGGCCACAAGATCGCCTCCCGGGTGGTTGGCGAGTCGGGAGCCTTGATGGCCCGCAGTTGAAATGCACGTCCTATCCCAGCAGGCAAACATCGGCTCTGAGCCGTCTCAATGCATACCCAATTCGGATCAAGAACCATGACCGACAATGCACGGAATGTCTTGGCTCGGCTCGGCGAGGCCAGGGTGGTGCCGGTTGTCGAACTGGATGGCTGCGAAGTTGCCCTGCCCCTTGCGAGAGCGTTATTGGCGGGCGGTTTGCCGGTTGCCGAAATCACGTTCCGATCGGAAGCGGCGGCGGATTCGATCAGGATCCTGCGGGAGCAAGTTCCGGAGATGCTGGTGGGAGCCGGAACAGTGCTCAATGTTGATCAGGTGGAAATGGCCTATCGGGCTGGTGGCCAGTTTGTCGTCACGCCCGGTTTCAACCCCACGGTTGTTGAAGCCTGCATTGAGCTTGATGTGCCAATCCTTCCCGGCATCAACAATCCGACTGGAGTCGAACAGGCCATGGGCTTCGGTCTCGAGGCCGTCAAGTTCTTTCCAGCCGAGGCCAGCGGCGGCGTGTCGTTCCTGAAGGCGTTGTCCGGCCCGTATCCCTCGATCCGGTTTCTGCCCACCGGCGGCATCGCCCCGAATAACCTCCGCGACTATCTGGAACTGCCCAATGTCCTCGCATGTGGTGGGACTTGGATCGTAAGTCCGGCACTGGTTCGGGCGTCCAGGTTCGACGAAATCACACGCCTTGCGGATGAAGCGGCCGGACTGGTCGCCCGGAACAATTGAAACCACCAATCGGCAACGAAGATCGCCTTGCTGACCGGCACGGCGGGCGTTGTGATGCTTCATCAGT
>JAPOYX010000071.1 GCA_026706345.1 Gemmatimonadota bacterium
TGAGCGATCCGGGGCGAACCCGAATATGGGACTGGACCTGCACCGGGTGTTCATCGAGGCCGGCCTGCCCGAACCTACCCTGGACGCCGGCATGCTGCTGGGTGGTTCCGCCGACTGGCCGGGGTATTCGTACGTCGCGAATTCCTTCCGAAGCGTCGTACCACTCCTGGAACACTACGGGATCGCAACCGCCGAAGAGGTGGACATCGACACCATTCCCCAGCGGGTCCGGGAGGAAATCGTCGCGGCGAAGCGCCCCGTGGTCATTCCGCCGCACATTGGGGCGTGGACGACGAAAGTGTGAAAATCAATAGCGCCGCTTTCGATTTTCACATTTGTTGCGTAGTCACGAAATCGGGGACGGAGATGCCTTGGACGTGGAATTAAGCAACTTTTGTGAATAAGAAGAGGAGCTGGTATGCGCGTACCCACAAATCGAATTACAACTCACCCGGGCGCGCTTTTGCTCGAACAGATTCATGAAATGGGATTGACCGTCAACGGACTGGCACAGGATATAGACCTTCCTGTCAAGAGACTTCATGAAATTGTACACGAAAGGCGCGGTGTGACTGCTGAAACCGCCATCGACTTAGGTGATTATTACGACCAGACTCCAGAGTTCTGGATGAATGCTCAGAAAACCTATGAGTTATCCAGGGAACTGGTAATGAATAGTAAAGAAATACGTTCCCGTGTACGCCGTCATGCTAAAGACCGTTACGAAGAATCGAAAACCGCACGTGTATGAAGGCTGACCAACCCACGCAACATCTCCATCAACCCCTTGCCATTTCCTCCCTGACGCTCTATATTACACGGTCTTGAATCTGCCCCTTCGGTAACCTAAACAGGTACCCATGAGCACTGAAAAACCATACCGGGATTTCATACGCGAGATCATCGACGCGGACATGGAGAGCGGGAAGTTCGGTGGCAAAGTGATGACCCGTTTCCCTCCGGAACCGAACGGCTATCTCCATATCGGTCACGCGAAGTCGATATGCCTCAATTTCGGGGTGGCGGAGGAGTACGGCGGCCTGTGCAACCTCAGGTTCGACGACTCGAATCCGGAAACGGAGAACGTGGACTACGTCGAGGGAATCAAGCGGGATATCCGGTGGCTGGGATTCGACTGGGAGGACCGGCTCTACTTCGCCTCGGATTACTTCGATAAGCTGTACGCCTACGCGCTGCAACTCGTGGACCAGGGCGATGCCTACGTAGACAGCCTGACGTGGGAAGAAATGCGCGACCACCGCGGCACGCCCACGGAACCGGGCCGGAACAGTCCGTACCGCGACCGGACGACCGCAGAAAACCGGGATCTCTTCGAACGCATGCAGGCCGGGGAGTTTCCGGACGGCACGCACGTCCTGCGGGCCCGGATCGACATGGCCCATGCCAACCTGACGATGCGCGACCCCGTGCTGTACCGGATCCGGCACGCCCATCATTACCGCACCGGGGACAAGTGGCGCGTGTATCCCATATACGACTTCACCCATTGCCTGTCGGATTCCATCGAAGGTATCACCCATTCGCTCTGCACCCTGGAGTTCGAGAACAACCGGCCGCTGTACGACTGGATCCTGGACCGGCTGGACGTCTACCATCCCCAGCAGATCGAGTTCGCGCCGCTGTCGCTGGCCCACACCGTGCTTTCGAAGCGCTTCTACCGGCCGCTCATCGAAGAAGGCGTGCTTTCCGGCTGGGACGACCCGCGTATGCCCACGCTGTCCGGCCTGCGGCGCCGGGGATACACTCCCGAGGCCGTCCGGACCCTCTGCGACCGCGTCGGCGTGGCCAAGAACCACAATCTCATCGACATGGCCCTGGCGGATTTCATCATCCGGGAGGACCTGAACAAGCGGGCGCCCCGGGTCATGGGCGTGCTGGACCCGTTGAAGGTCGTGATCACCAATTACCCCACCGACCGCACCGAGCAGATGGAAGCCGTGAACAACCCGGAAGACGAGGGCATGGGCACGCGGCAGGTGCCTTTTGCCCGTGAAATCTATATCGAGCGAAACGACTTCATGGAAGATCCGCCGCGCAAGTTCTTCCGGCTGGCGCCGGGCAGGGAAGTCCGCCTCCGCTACGGCTACTACATCACCTGTACGGACGTGATCAAGGACGATGACGGGCGCGTAGTCGAACTGCACTGCACCTACGACCCGGAATCCCGAGGTGGTAACACACCGGACGGGAGAAAAGTACGCGGCACCATCCACTGGGTATCGGCCGCGCATGCCGTGAACGCCACCGTACGCCTCTACGACCGGCTCTTCAGCGACCCGGATCCCCGTCCGGGTGAAGTCGACGATGACCGGTCCTTATTGAATCCTGATTCGCTCAAGACCGTCACGGACTGCAAGGTCGAGCCCGGGCTGGCGGATGCCGAACACGGCGTGAACTACCAGTTCGAGCGACTGGGCTACTTCTGTATCGATGCCGTCGAAACGCAGCCCAATGGACCCGTTTTCAACCAGACGATCACCCTGCGCGATACCTGGGCGAAAATCCAGCAGAAGTAGAACAGAAGTAGATACGAGTTTACGTAACGAACAGAGACGATTCCATCCAGGAAGGTGACTATGGCACGTCTATTCGGAAAAGAGTATACACGCCGGGAACTGCTCGATCTCGTCGGCGACATGAGCCAGGTAGCCCACGCCCGATACGGCGAACTGCGCGAAGGCACCGACCGGGGCGCCGATCTCATCGAGGTGTTCAACGCCTCGGGCCTGTGTTTCTCCCTGCTGCCGGGACGGGCGCTGGACGTAGCCTCGGCCCACTACAAGGGCATGTCACTGTGTTTCCGCGGCAACACGGGCGACGTGGGGCCGGCGTTCTACGAACCGCAGGGCTACGGTTGGATGAGGGGGTTCTACGGCGGACTGGTCCTGAGCTGCGGGATGACGTTCACGGGACATCCGGAAGTCGATCCGGAAGAAGAAAACGAAGAGCTCGGCCTCCACGGGCGTCTGTCCTTCCTTCCCGCCCGGCAGGTCCATACCGACGGCCAGTGGGACGGCGACGACTACATCGTCAAGGTACGCGGGAAAATCAGGGAAGCCGTTGTCTTCGGTACGAACCTGGAACTCACCCGGGAAATCTCGACGGTCCTTGGCGAGAAATCGCTGCACATCCACGACCGGATACACAACCAGTCGGTCGATCGCTCACCCCTTATGTTCGTCTATCACTGTAATCCCGGTTTCCCCATCCTCGACGAGGGCACACGCGTCGTCATCGACAGTGAAAAGTCGACGGAATGGCTCGAAGACCGGGAGGTCGATCCAGAGACCTTTTCTACGGTCTCTGCACCCGCAGAAGAAGCGCACGACGACGTCTACGTCCTCCGTCCCCGGGCCGATGCCAGCGGTCTGTGCCACGTAGGACTGATCAATGATCGCCTCGGTCTGGGTCTGTACTGGTCCTTCCCCAAGGCGGAGATCCCCCTCGTCAGCCACTGGCAGCACTTCCACAAGGGAACCTACGTCACCGGCATCGAACCGGGCAACGTCAGCATGCTCGGCCGGGCCTGGAACCGCAAGAACGGCTACCTGCAACACATCGAGCCCGACGAAGTGCGCGACTTTCACGTGGAGATCGGTGTGTTGGAAGGAGCGGAGGAGATTGCGGCGTTCGTGGCGAAGGTTGGTGGGTAAATTCTGAAGTAGGTTACTAACAAATTCCTGTATCGACTCCTGTATTGACCTATTGTTGATTCGAGTCGTTAATTAGTTCTCTGGTTCCATGAATTGACGTTTGACGTACATCGTCATCTCAT
This sequence comes from Gemmatimonadota bacterium, assembly GCA_026706345.1. NCBI lineage: Bacteria > Pseudomonadati > Gemmatimonadota > Gemmatimonadota bacterium. The sequence continues at coordinate 3,797 of JAPOYX010000071.1, forward strand.
GTAATTTGGTTTCAGCTATGATTCTTGGATACAAGGATCGCAGGACCGAGCGATTCGCCAGTGGCGAATTCACCGCTTCGTTTCAGGGATTTGAAAAACAGGCTGCGAAAAGACTTTCGATTCTGAATGCTGCCCCATCGCTTAATACCTTGAAAGCACTGACCAGCAACCGTTTGGAAACTCTCCGAGGAAAGAGAAGAGGGCAGTATTCAATTCGAATAAACAACCAATGGCGAATCTGCTTCAGATGGCCCGGTGACAGTCCGGGACCGTTAGACGTGGAAATTGTAGACTATCATTAAGGCAACATGGAGGATGGAATCATGCTCCAGCGTACCATTCATCCCGGCGAGATTCTTCAGGACGAGCTCGAAGAATTGGGCGTTGTGCCATCGGAATTCGCACGTCAGATTGACGTTCCGCCAAACAGGATCAACCAGATTATCTCAGGCAAGCGGTCGATTACGGCGGACACGGCCTTGCGCTTCGGTCACTGGTTCGGCGTGGAACCGCTGTTCTGGATCAACCTGCAGTCACAGTTTGACCTTGCAGCAGCCCATAGGAGAGTCGGTACGGCTATCCGCGCATTGCCCACAGCATTTAATCGATCCTGACTGACCGTTACTACCCCCTTGATGGTTCATGCAGTCTGTCCTCCTCGTTCGATCATGTGTGCAAGATCAGTATCGAACACGTGCAGGAGATCATTCGGGACCTGTGGTGTGATTCACGCAGGATATCCCTACTCGTTTCAACATCAAATCTAATGAAATGACTATGAAAGAGCGGGAGGAACATGACTGGCGACCATCGTAAAGCCATCAGGATCAGGACGGCCTCTATCCTGGTTATGGTGGCCACCATGGATATCGAACCGGTAGACGCCCAAGGGACCGCAATCTCAAGTAGAGACCATGTGCGCCAGACTGAAACTGCAACTGAGCCGACTGAATCCGCCACCTACCAAAACACTTTCTACCTTCGGATCGGCGCGAGCCTTTATCTGCCCTCGACAACCAGGTTCGGGGACAGGAATTGTCTGAGTACGTCTCCCGCGGCGCTCTACGGGTGTGGAACGGGAGGCGACGGCATCGCTAGAGGTACGCGGGGTGATTACAGCATGGCGGCGGTGTCGAGGTCGGCCTCGGATACGTCGCGACACCGGGTCTGCGCCTGGAAACGTACATATCCTACCGTCCGAGATTCGCCTTCGAAGGGACCGCCAACTTCCTTCAGACCGATGCACTACAGTCCGTATCGGCGGACCTGCAGTCCGCTTCCAGCACGGTCGCCGCGTACATGGATTTCATAGCGCACGGTCCCTTTAGTGTGTTCGCGGGTGCCGGCGCCGGACTGCATTATGTCGATATCAGCGAATACCTAATGACGTTTCCCAGGACGCAGACCATCGTTCCGGACGGCCGGCGGGTCGATTTCTCCGTAATGCTGGCAGCCGGAGTGGCTACGTCTCTTTCGGACAGGGTCACGCTCGATCTTGCATGGCGATACGTGAATTGGGGAATCGTAGAGACCGGAAGAGCCACCGGCCGGGTCATCTGGAAGGACGGCAGCCGCGAACCGCTGGAGTTAGACCTCGCCGAAACCTGGGCTATGATCAGCGGGCAGGGATTCAGGGTGTCATTGCGCTATGGGTTTTGAACCGGAAAACGACGCGTTGTTTACCAACTAAGTGAGTATATGACATGATACTTAGGAGCGGCGGATATGCTCAGTATTAGAGAACCCTCACTATGATCAAAATCGTTTGCTGGAACATACGAAGGAGCAAGGCACCCTGGGACGAACTGCTCGCAATGGATGCAGACGTCGGTTTGATTCAGGAGGCTGGTAAGATTCCTCCAGATCTACGCGCACGGATCGACACCGGTTCACATGCGACCTGTGACCAGTGGTTCTACCTGGATGATTTCGATCGTTGGCCTTTGGTTGTAAAACTGTCAGATCGAGTCAGGGTTGAGTGGTTCAAACGAGTTGTTCCTCGATACAAATCAGCTGCCCCCGACGAGATGGTCGTCAGCGATGCCGGTACCATTGCCGCCGCGCGGGTGATTCCCCTCGATCAGGAGCCCTTCATCGTAGTTTCGATGTACTCGCGGTGGTTAAAACCGCACAAATCTACCCCAACGAAATGGAGTGTAGGCTATTCTGACGCGTCTACTCATCGGATCATTTCTGATCTCTCGGCCTTTATAGGTTCCAGTGATCCGGCCACCCACCGGATAATTGCTGCGGGGGACCTTAATACCATTTACGAGTGCACTGACACAGCTTTAGTCATTCCTACGAGAGACAAGTCTGTATTTGAACGTATGGACGGGCTTGGATTGAGATTCCTGGGGCCTCGATATCCAGATGGTTTATGTAAAACCCCTACGCCAAAGGGACTACCCTCCGATACGATGAACGTACCTACTTACTACACTGTACGAGCCAGAACACCTGAGAACGCCCGCCATCAACTCGACTACGTATTCGCTTCACGAGGATTCCACAAGGGCATCCGAACCAGAGCCCTGAACGATCCCGTAGAGTGGGGTTCCAGCGACCACTGTCGTATTATGATTGAAATCGACTAATCCCGCTTCCCAATACCCTTATATCTTCACACCACCCCCCACGCCACCTTCCCATATTCTCTTTCCCGTTCTTCCCGGTATCCCTCTGCGATCTCGAAATCTCGGCCCAGCCAGAGCGCGTCTCGCTGCGCAGGTGTAAGCGCCTCGATCAGTTCATCGGTAAGCACATCCTCGAAACGGAACCGGTGGTCGTTACTCGCTCCGTCTCGAAACAGCCAGTGACTCATCGACCTGCCTTCACGGGAGGTATTGAGCCCGGTTGCGTGAAAGATTCTTGAATCACGTACGATAAGTTGGTCCGGCCTTACCTCGAGCGGAACCTCTCCAGGCAGTTCCACATCTGCAATGCCATCGACCCAGTATTCTTCGGGATATCCCTGCTCCCGCCGCCGACGTTCCGCTTCCTCCTTGAACCGGTCGGCGGACCCGATGTGACTGCCGGGAATAACCCGGAGACAGCCCTGCGCGACCGATGCGCCCGAGAAGTAGTGCATGAACTCGGTGTAGACCATTTCGCTGTCGCGGTGCCACCAGAACGAGTGGTCGGGCGCCAGTTCATTGATGCCGCCGTTGCGGAGATAGACATCGTCGTCACCGGCGAGTTGCCTGGCCATTTCGAGGATTTCCGGATGGAGCATGATCTTCAGGAAAGGCAGGGCATGGTCGAGCGCGCACCAGTAGGAGCCGGGAATCTGCGGAGCCAGCCGAAAATGATTCCGCCGGGTATCCGCGGTGACCGAATCAGGATCGATGGCGACTTTTTCCACGGCATTCTGGCAGTCCTGCGTAAGGGTCTGCAGAAAGGGGCAGTCGACAATGACATATCCGTCCCGGTGATACGCTTCGAGCTGTGACAACGACAGTTTCAAGGACGTTCCTTTCTCCGAAATGGATACATCATACTTCGATTTTCAGTCCCATCTCCAGCGTCTCACGTGGAATATCTCCCAGATGCTGTTCATTCACCACGATGCGGTATGCGTCTTCGACCAGATAGCCGAATTTCAGCGGGATTTCTCGCCGCGCCGAGTATGGCATAGCGAGGTCTCCCAGCGCGTTGACCACGGACAGTTCTATGGCATTGTCCGACCATCCCGTCACTTCCGCGGTGACACCGTCTATGGCAACCGCTTTCCTGGATGAACCGTCCATCCACACGCCGCCGAAATGCCGTTCCAGGTAAGCAGTCGCGGCGAGACCGCCGCCTGGTCCCCAGTTGAAGCCCGTCCAGCCACCGCCTTCGCCGGAATGCACCCTGGGATCGCCGTGCATGAGGCTTTCGGGGGACAATCCGATTCCCGGCTGCACCTGTACCTGTTCCGCCATGGTGACGCGGTAGTCGTTGATGCCGTTGGCGTGGTTCTCCTCCATGTCCATGGCGGCGAAAGCGGCACGGGACGCGGCCACGGCGCGTTCAAGGTATTCGATCTTGCCCGTGGCGCGGTAATAGTCCGCATAAGTGGGCACTACGCGGGACTGCCGGCCGTCGTTCCATTCGCCGTCGCAGTTCATCACACCGAAACCGCCGAATAGGCAGGCCTTGCCGAACCGGTTCGGCGCCCACACCTGCTGGAACAACGACAGCAGACCCAAACAGTACTCGCCCTGTTGTAGCCACTGCCGGTCTTCGGTCAGTTGGTACAGGGCCAGGAAGTGATCAGCGGCCCACTGAACGGCCAGCGTATTGACCGGCGGGATCCCGTTGAGCGGATCGACCCAGTACAGGGGTCTCGGCGCGCAGGAATAGAAGAGTTCGAAATCCTGGAACTTCATCCGCGGTACGATTTCCCGGTTCATAAACGCGCCGGCCTTCACGGCGGCCCGTTCCATTTCGGGATCTCCGATGATCCGGGCGGTCTTCGCCAGCACCGCGCCGCCGATGGCCGTCGGTGCGTCTTCTTTCAGTTGCGGCGCGGGGTGGAGCTGACGGTCGAAATAGGTGGGGATAGCGCCGGACGGAAGCTGGGCGTCAACCAGGAACCGGCAGAAATCGATAATCCAGTTCAGTATTTCGGAGCCGCGTTCGAGATCGGGATATTGTTCATGCCAGTAAAGCATCCACCAGGCCGTTACACCCATGGACTGGAGGTCGTACCCATCCATCGGGTGCGCGGGCCACGAGGTCCAGTACATGGCTCCTTCCCAGGACGCAGTATCGACATTGTATATACAGGGGAAGGCACCGTCCCGCCGGGGTGAAGAAAGCCGCAGGTTGATCATCCCCTCGGCGATGGCGACGAGATCGTCATCGGCCCATTTCCTTCCGTAATGCAATAGGCCGAAACCCGCCTGAAAGTCATTCTCCCAGGCGTGGTAATTGACCCCCCTGCGCCAGGTGTTTTCTATGCCATACCCCGCTCGATCACCACAGGATACGGGCTTTGACCACAGTTTCAGTTCATGCTTGTAGGTATACCGTCTTCCGTACTCGTCGAAGGGCATGACCTGGGGCCGAATGTCCTTCAAATACCGCGACCCGTATTTATCCCACAACAACTCCGTGACCTGGGTCACGATCGATTCAGGGCCCTCGCCGGTGCCGATCAAGAGATCAAAGCCATAGGTGATCTCGGTCCCGCTGACCGGCGCGGCTTCATCACGGGCCGTCAGCACGTGACCGTCCGGTTTCCATCTGCAGATTCCATAGGATATGCGGGGCAGTCCGTAGGTCTCGCCGCTGCCGGGGTGATGCCAGGCGCGCAGGTCGAGGGCGTGACGCAGATCCGGCTGCACCTGCATGCGGTCCAGGTCGGGTACAATGGCCGCGTAAACGCCGTGGGCCAGAACGATAGCGCAGGGCGATCGGAAGAACCAGTCGCCGGCCACGTGATCCTCGTTGTCATGAAGTCCGGGAATCCACGCGAAATCCAGGGGCAGGGCGTAACCCATCGCCCGGTCATCGGGCATGAAGTCCGGGAATCCACGCGAAATCCAGGGGCAGGGCGTAACCCATCGCCCGGGCATCGGGCATGAAGTAATAGTGGTTCATGAGCCGTGCGAGGAGCGCGCCCGAACGCGTGAGGCAATCGCGTACCTCGACGTAGAGCCGGTTGTCTGATTCAACGGATATCCGTTCCTCGATCCTGTGTCCACCGATCTCGCCGCGGCGGATGAGTCCGTTCGTCCCCTGGTCGGCGATTTCCGTGAAGAAAGAGCCGTACCCATCGCTCGAAGGGGTGACTTCCAGGTCTTCTACCGCGGATTCCTCATACCTTTCCCAGGGTCGGTGCTTGTTTGCCGCCTGGTGGGACAGCACGGTACGCCAGCCGCGCTTAGGATCCCGGCATTCGAAACGCAGGATATGGGCATTCCCGTGCTGTATTGGGATGATCCGCAGGTGTTCGGCTTCAATCAAGGTGGATTCCTCGAGGTATCCGGTCTTTCTCCGGGCCTCTACCGGAGGGCAGTACCGTATGCTGCGAGATAGACCGAAATCACTTCTTGCATCCGAGAAAATACAGCGTGGCCAGCGCCTATTCAATCAGATTGCCTGTCCAGGGTTCTCCGAAACCAATTTCGTTGACGCTGGTTCCACGGATTTCTATACTCGAATCATACTGCCGGATCGGCAGTCAGCGAGCAATAGTCGTGGGAATCAGGCTTTGAGCGGAATCCATCACGCGGTCACTCAAGTTGCAAATCTCATGATGCAGATCTCTTCACACGAAAAGTATCACGTGTAATCCAGTACCCAATTCGGAGCAAACCATGGCCATCCCCTATGACGAATGCCTGCGGCGGCTGCGGGCGCAGGTATCCGAAGGCAAGCCGATCATCGGCACGGGCGCCGGCACGGGGCTTTCCGCCAAGTGCGCGGAGGCCGGAGGCGCCGACATCATCATCATCTACAACTCCGGGCGCTATCGCATGGGCGGGCGCGGTTCGCTCTCCGGCATGATGCCCTACGGAGACGCCAACCAGGTGGTGGTGGAAATGGGCCAGGAGGTCCTGACCATCGTGGAGGACGCCCCCGTGCTGGCAGGGGTCTGCGGTACGGATCCCTTCCGCATCATGAGCGTCTTCGTCCGGCAGCTCAAGGACCAGGGCTTCTCGGGCGTTCAGAATTTCCCCACGGTCGGCCTCATCGACGGGCTGTTCCGCCAGAACCTAGAAGAAACGAACATGGGATACGACCTGGAGGTCGAGATGATCGCCGAGGCCCACCAGGCCGGACTCCTCACCTGTCCCTACGTCTTTTCAGAGGAGGAGGCGGTAAAGATGGCCGAGGCCGGCGCGGACGTGCTCGTGCCCCACATGGGCCTGACGACCAGCGGAACGATCGGCGCCCAGACGGCCATGACGCTCCAGGAGGCCGCAGCCAGGGTACAGGCCATCAGGGACGCGGCCGTCGGCGTGAGGGAAGATATCCTCGTGTTGTGCCACGGCGGACCGATCGCCGAACCGGATGACGCCGAATACGTGCTGAACAACACGACCGGAGTCGTCGGTTTCTTCGGGGCGTCGAGCATCGAGCGCCTTCCGGTGGAACGGGCGCTGACGGAACAGGTCCGCCACTTCAAGGGACTGGCTATCTAAGACCGATTCAAATGTAAACAAGGTTCGACGCGCGGTTGTAATCACCGCAGTCAAGCACTTACTCAGGAGGCAGCCATGCCAGAACCGGGCCTTCGATTCGTAGAGCCGGACGACGTGGAAACCATGATGTTCGACTGGGGCAACATCAAGTGGTTCAGCGAACCCCGGGTGACCGAGACTGAACGCTTCACCATGGGGCTGGTCGTGCTTGAGCCGGGCAAGGGCCACGAACGGCACAATCACCCCGGCGTGGAGGAGATCCTCTACTACATTTCCGGTGAAGGCGTGCAGATGGTGGAGGAAGACGGTCAGGAGATACGCCGGAAGGTCGGACCCGGCATGATGTGCCACATTCCCGCCGACATGTACCACGAAACGATCAACACGGGCTGGGAACCCATGCGAATCATCGCCATC
>JAPOYX010000072.1 GCA_026706345.1 Gemmatimonadota bacterium
CACGAAGCGGCCGCCGGAATCCAGGAGCATGTCGTGCTCCGGATCGTCTATGAAGACAACGACGACGTCGAGACGCTGGACCACCTGGGCTTCGATCCTCTCGTCCTTGCCGATCTCGGCCATGCCAGGTCGGGGATGAAGGGGGCGGTGATCGTCGGCGGCGAGACCGGTGACGGGAAATCCACGTCGATCCTCAGGTGTGTCGAGCAGCTCTACGACGATGAGGACGGTCAGCTTTCCGTGGTCACGATCGAGGACCCGGTCGAGAGCCGGATTCGCAGGAGCGGCGTTATCCAGATTCCGATCCAGTCGGCCGGTACGGAGGAAGAGCGGGCTGCCAACTATGAGGAGGCGCTCAGGCATTTCGTCCGGATCAATCCCCATGTCGGCGTCGTCTCGGAGGTTCGCGATGCCGCGGGCGCCCGCCAGATGATCCAGTTCATCGAAACCGGCCACCAGGTCTGGACCACGATCCATATCGGTTCGGTCAATTCGATCCTGTTCCGGATGATCGACATGGGCATTCATCCCTCGGAACTGGCGAAGCCGGAATCGATCACCCTGCTGATGAAGCAGTCCCTGGTTCCGCTGCTGTGCGAATGCGCGCGACCGGTGCCGGACAGGAAGCCCTTCCGCGCGCGGAACACGGACGGCTGTGCGGCGTGCATTGCCGGACGGGGCGACAATGCAGCCGCACGGGCCTGGGCGGGATACCGGCGATTGATCGCGGTCGGCGAGACCATCGTCCCGGATGAAGGCTATCTCGACTGCGTCCGCAGGAACGACGCGATCGCGGCATGGCGTCACTGGACCGGGCCGTTCGACCAGGGTGGTCTCGAAGGCATTACCCTGTCGCGAAAAATCAATCTCCTGGCCAATGCCGGCCTCGTCGCGCCTTCCGACGCCCGGAAAAAGGGCGCCGACGTGGCGAAAATGGACGACGGGATGTTGGACCGGTACCGGAACTGGATTTCAGGCCTTGCTGGCACTGCTTGAAAAGATGGTGCGCCGGATTGCGTTCCGGCGGTCCGTGCGTGCACGGACCTGGACGGTTGTCGCCGATCTGCTCGAGAGCGGAATGGAACTCAACCGGGCGCTGCCCATGGTCGCCGAGATCCAGGGCCGCGGGCGCAAGACCTTGCAGGACATTCTCGGGGACCTTCGCAGCTCGCTCAGGACCGACCGGTTCGCCGTGATCGTGACGGACTACGTCCCCGAATCCGAGGCCATGCTGTTTCGCCGATTTGGCCAGGTGTCGGACGCAAGCATCTTTCGGGCTGCGGCAACGCTCACCGAGGTGGACGAAAGGATCGCCAAGGCCATCCGGCAGGCACTGATGTGGCCGTTGTTCCTGTTCTTCCTGATTTTCGGGCTGCTCTATTCGCTCGGAAGCAACCTTTTCCCGACCGTCGAGACCCTGGCGCCAGTCCATGAGTGGCCAGTGTCGTCGCAACTGGTGGCACGGCTGGCCTTCGGCGTCGCGGACCACTCCTTCCTTGTCGGCGTTACCCTCGTGCTGCTGGTCGGCGCCTATCTCGCGATCGAGCGGTTTCACGCAGGTTTCGGCCGCGAATGGCTCGACCGGATCCCTCCTTTCTCGCTCTACCGCCTCCGGACCGGCGCGACCTTTGCCTTCGTACTCCTGGAAAACGCCCGCGTCGGCCATGAGATCAACCGGGCGTTCCTGTTGAACCTGGCGGCGGGCCTGCCACCCTATTCCCGGTCCCGGATCATGGCGATTGCAGAGTACGCCGATCGGACCAACATCGGAAACGCGGCGATCACGGCCGGGCATGGTTTCCCGGATCCGGAACTGAACGCGGTACTGCGTGCGTATGCCGGGCAGGCCGACTGGGTTCCCCGCTACGCCCGGTACGCAAATGCATGGCTTGAGCGCCTGCAGGTGCGTGTCGATGCGATGGTGCAGGTCCTGCGTCTTGTCCTGATGATCCTCGCCGCTGCCATAATCGGTTCGTCGGCAGCGACGATGGTCAACATCTCGACCCTGGTTCAATGAAAAAGAGAGGTATCTCAATGACTTTTGCAACAGAATGGCTTGAGAGGCGCTGGCACCGCCGTCGTGGCGTAAGCCTGGTCGATTTCGTGTTGTATCTCGGCCTGGCGGCTGTCGTGGTTGCCGGGGCGGTATTGGCTTACAACAATGTCGAAAACCGCCAGAAACGCCTGCAGACCTCCCAGCTGGTCACCGAGGTCTTCACGGCGGTGGCCGACCTCCACCGAACCGGCGCCTCCTATGGCACGGGCGATCTGATTCAGACGCTCGAAGCCGCGAAACGGGTGCCCTCAAAAGGCAGGTCGTCCGTCACCGATGATGACGGAAACACCACGACCACGATCACGTCACCCTTTGGCGATAACGTGACCGTGGTGGGGGCCGGCACCACGTTCACCGTTACGGTCGTCGACATGACAGAGGCCAATTGCATCGACCTCCTGACGAGCTACGCGGATCAGGGCGAGGAGGAATCTTCCCTCGCCGGGGTCGCGATCGAAGGCACCGCCCAAACCCTTCCGCTTTCCGTCGCGACAATTTCAAGCACCTGCGCCGCTGATTCAGACGTTGCCCTGACGTTTCGATGATTCCGTGGCAGAGACGGCGCGGGTTTGCTTTGCTCACCATGGTGGTAGCCCTCCTCTTCGTTGCGGTCGCCATGGATCGCCTCGCGGTGTCATGGGCGCGTGACAGGGCGGAAGCGGAGGCCGCGGCGGCCTCTACTTTCGTGCGCAGTGTTTCCGAGGCCGCTCTCTTCACGGGCGCGGATCCGGTTGCAGCGGGAGCGGTGCCACATCTGTCGGAGCGGCGGGATCTCTTTTACACTTATATCGGTTGTCCCCGGCGGTGTGGACCGCATGCAATTCGCCTGGCCAGAGATGCCCCCAGTTGCCGGGGCCGTGCTCGGCAACCGGATCGGCGAATGGCTGGGCCGGGACCGGGTGACGACCCCACTTGAACTCGCCCTCGACGAAGTCCCCCTGCCCCATCCTGAACGCGTTCTCCGCGACGCGCCGTCGATGCAGGTGCCACTTGAGTCCGCTGGCATTCAATCCATTGGCACGCTCGAGGCAGCGGATGGGGCATGGAATTCCGCGGCCGCCGACTCCCTGACCGTAACACCACCCGTTCCCGGGGAGGATAGCGGGGTGTCGG
>JAPOYX010000073.1 GCA_026706345.1 Gemmatimonadota bacterium
CGAGATCCATGAAAACCGGTGCTGCCTGTACAACGGCCGCCTTGAATGTTTCGGTCATGATCGGGTTCACCCTACGTGCATCAACGTTTCACCCTTTTGGTTCCAATGGCGGCAGGTGCTGGTGTCCTGTGACATCAATGGGCTAGAACCGGTATCGAACGGTAAGGCCGTATTCCCTGGGCCGGTTGTAGTTGGCTTCGTGGAAGCCCAGGCCGAAGTTCGAGTCGCCGCTTTCGATATACCGCTCATCGGTCAGGTTCTCGACGAAGGCGACGATGTCTGTCGATTCGCCCAACGAGAAACGCAGGGAGGCGTTCAGGGTGTCGTAGGCCTTCTGGAACAGGAAGGGGGAGTTCTGGGAGTCGTTGAACAAATCGTCGGTGTAGGCGTAGTCGAGCCGGAACGCCAGCTCGTTGGCCTGCCACGGAATGCTGTATTCGACCCCGGCAACGAACGTGTGCGACGGGGTGTTGACGAGTTTTGCGGACTCATCGATCGTGAGCGACAGGCCGGCAATGGGATTGATCTCGTCGTAATCGGCGTCGAGATACCCATAGCCGAGGTCGAGGCGCAGATTGGCCGTGAGAAGGGCCGTCAACTCGAGTTCCAGGCCGGCGATGCCCACGGAGCCCGAATTGGCGGTCACGGGGCCGCCGAGGCTGTCGAAGAAGGTGACCTGAACCTCCTGGTAATCCGAAAGGAACGCGGCCGCGTTCAGGCGCACCCGGTCGTCGAAGCCCTGCCACTTCACGCCGATCTCATGGGTGTCGAGCAGTTCCGGTTCGAAAGTGCGCGCCTGGGGCACGTACTCGACGTAGCGCAACACGAATCCACCGCTCTTGAACCCCTGGGAAAAGCTGTAGTAGACCAGCGTGCCGTCGGGGAGGCGGGCATCGAGCCCGAACTTCAGCGTGGTCTCCTTGAAGGTGTCGTCCAGCGCGCCGCTGCCGTTGCCGACGATCGGCAGAAGGCCGGGCCTGAATTCCCCGGTTTCCGTCACGGCGCCCGGGAAGAACGGCAGGGGATTGCCGGCGATGTCCGCGGCGATGTACTGGGTATAGACGAACTCCTTGTCATCCTTGGTATGCCGTACGCCCCCGGTGACCGAGAAGATGTCGTTCAGGTCCCAGGTTAGCTGCAGGTAGGCGGCCTGGCTGTCGTTGTCGACATCGGCGAGGTTGTGGATCGCGGCGGGAAACCCGATCGCGAGATCCGGCGTGGGCAGGAATACGGGCACGTAGACGTTGTCGGTGCCTTCCTCGTCGAGGGCATACAGCCCCGCCACGTAGGTGAGCCGTTCATCGAAGGCGGTTCCCGTGAGCTGCAGTTCGTGGGTGGTCTGCTCGTGGTCGTATTCGGGGTTCTGCGTTTCGGTGATGGCGTGCGGCGAGTTGTCGGGGTCGCGGTTGAAGGCGCCCTCGGTCTGCCGGTGGGCGAAGGTGTACTTGAGGTCGAAGGCGGCCCCGTGCCAGTTGGCGACGAAGGATACCCCGTCGAGTTCGAGTTTCGTGCCGGAGACGCCGGTGGCGTAGGTGATGTCGTCCTTGCCGTCGGTGATGTACTGGGCCAGATCGGCCATGCCCGCGCCGATGTCGCCGAACGTGGCGAGCCCGTAACCGACGGTGCCCGCACCGGGCGTGAATCCGCTGAGGGTGGACCCGGCGCTTCGCTCGTCGATTTCCGTACGGTCGACGCTCAACTGGAAATCCAGCCAGTCGGTGGGTTCGAACAGCACGACGCCCCGGACGGCAAACTCGTCATCGTCGCCGAGCTTGTCGCCGACCAGCACCCGGTCGACGAAACCGTCGCGGTTCTTTTCCGATACCGCCAGGGTCGCGCGAAGCTGCTCTGAAATGGGGAAATCGATGGATGCCCGCAGGTCGCGGCGCTCGAAATTGCCGCCCGTAAAGGAAAGCTGGCCGCCGAGTTCGTTGCCGGGCTTGCGCGCGGTGATGTTGACGGCGCCGCCCATGGTGTTGCGGCCGAACAGGGTACCCTGGGGCCCCCGCAGTACTTCGATGCGCTCGATATCGAGCACATCGAGGACACCGCCGGCCGATCGGGACATGTACACGCCGTCGACGTAGATGCCGACGCCGGGGTCGGTGGTGAGGCTGAAATCGGAATTGCCGATGCCGCGAATGAAAACGATGGCCCCGGACGACAGCCCGCTGATCGGGGAGGTGGTGTCGAACACCAGGTTCGGGGTGAAGTCGGCGATTTCGGAGATGTCCTCGAAGCCGCGGTCTTCGAGGGCGGTGGACGTAAAAGCCGTTACCGCAACCGGCGTGTCCTGCAGGCTCTCCTCCCGCTTCTGCGCGGTGACGATGATTTCTTCGATCACGGGGCGGGAATCCGTGACGGCCCCACCCTGCGCCAGGGCTTTTTCCGCGGCGGCCGACCCGTAACCGAGCAGCGCGAAGCCGAGGGTTCCCAGCAGCAAGTGTTTGGATCTTTCCATGTCGACATCCTCTCTCGCGTGCACTCTCGCGTGCACTCTGGCGTGCGCTCTGGCGTGCACTCTGGCGTGGTATTCGATCGATACCGTTCTGAGTCGGTTTCACTACGGATGATGCCCGAGGCCTACCGGGAAACCCTTGCAGAAAAAGGTACGATCTCTTGCCTAATCGGGCACGGGCGAGAAGGGAAAGTTCCCTTCCCCGCGCAAGTACGGTGTGCGCCGGTGCGCTACGGATGGGTGAATCGTAGGCGTCTGGGGGACTGAAGGAACCCCGGCCGGGCGCCCGAGGTGCTTTATCCGAAACGGCCCGGAAACCGTGCAATCTTCCATCGACAAGGGACCCTCTCCAGTTTGTATTGCGAAAGCGGTGCTACAGAACGTAGTTTTCAGCAGAAAGCAATACGCTGAATGGTTGAGACAGCAGGCATCCCGGCAAATGTTGAATTGACCGTGCGTGAACCGGGGTAAATCTCCTACAGACAGGGATCGGCGCACGAGTAAAATTCGACCTTATTG